>CAIOXR010000056.1 GCA_903862375.1 uncultured bacterium | reverse complement strand
AGTTAGATTTATTAAAAAAAGCAGAAGATGTGACGGATGATTTGAATAGATTTTTTCATAGAAATGGTAAATCTGTTTTTAATAGATACCCAGTAATGTTTGCATTGTTTGTCATTCTTGGAGGTACACTTCTTAGTCAGGGTATAAAAGAATTAATATTTGAAGTTCCTTTTCTAAAAGAGAATCCGTCATATATGTTTTTATCTGGACTTTTAGTATTAATAGTCACCGGTAAACTTTATAAAAAGTTAGATAAATAATATGAATAAAATATATAAAATTTTTCTAAATACAATACCAGTTTTACTGATGATAGGTTTAATTCCTTTTATTAAGAATGATTATTTGCTTACATTACTTTATATATTTATCGCTATGATTTCTTTATATATTATCAAAGCAAATAAGAATGATATTGTCGTATTATTTGCTGGTTTCTTTTTTATGATTATAAGTGAGTATATATTCATAAGTACAGAAGTAGAAACTTTCATAAGGAATTCACTATTTGGACTAATGCCATTTTGGCTTCCTTTTCTTTGGGCTTATGGTTTTGTGGCTATCAGTAGATCAGTTAAAATTCTTGAAAATAGGTAATGTTAAAGAAAACTATAAAACTGAATAGTACGACCATAGAATACAACTTAAAAGTAAATAGAAAATCAAAAGGTATAAGACTTACCATTCATACCGATGGGTGCTTGTACGTAACTGTATCTAGGTATATCCCTCAATTCATTATAAATAGATTCTTAGTAAATAAGTCAGATTGGATATTGAACAAAATAGAATATTTCATTAAGAATAATAAGAATTTTAAAACGAAGAAACAAGAAAAAGAAGAGTATGATAAATATAAGAACGAGGCTTTAATTCTAGTGAAAGAAAGATTAGAGTACTATAATAAATTTTTTAATTACAAATACAATAAAGTAAGTATTAAGAATCAAAAGACCAGATGGGGAAGTTGCTCAAGGAAAGGGAATCTAAACTTTAATTATAAGTTAGCTCTTCTTCCTAGTGATCAAGCCGACTATATAATAGTCCACGAACTCTGTCACTTAAAAGAATTTAATCATTCTCAAGAATTCTGGAGTCTAGTAGCACTCCAAATACCTTTATATAAAGAGATAAGATTAAAATTAAAAAAAGAGGGATTAGATTTGGGTTAAGAAGTTGCTTCTTTGTCTAATCTTTTTGCCTCAGTTAATGCAAGTTTGAATACACTTCTAAGAGTAGTAGCTATCTCTTCTGATTCGATAATGATACCGAGCTTTTCTTTCCAAGAAGCTATCATAACTTTATTATTATATATCTCTATATCTGTCGGTACAGGGAATTTGTCTTGAGGGATAAGATATGTATCACGGTATTCTACCTCATCATTCTCTTTTCTTTTCCTTCCGAGTTTTGTATTTGCGACGAAAGTATTTATAAATATTTTCTTTTTTGCTCTTCTCATATAATAAGTAGAAAAGTATCTAGGGAGAGTATCATGCATCTCTTCATAGGTAGAAGTAGAGTATATGTCTCCTTTTGAAGTAAGTGAATCCTCATATACATGCTCAAGTCCAGCAAGTCCTTCATAGAAGCTTACTCGTGGTCTATCTCCAACATTATGGAATGATATAAGTTCTGGTATAAGTTCTTTCGCATTTTCTGCAATACTTTTATGTTGCTCTGCTTGATTATCTAAATACTTCATCAGATTTGAAGGGGATAGAGCCACATACTCTTGCTTTGGTTCTTTACCTGAAATAGTTACTAGGTTTTTGCTTGCTAGACTATCAAGTATCACATAGCCTGTCGATCTATTAATACCGGCTTTTCTAGATATCTCAGCGACTGTCCCACGACCAAGTTCTAGTATGGTCAAATATATAGTAATTTCCTTGTCCAAAAACCCACTTTTTGTTAATAATTGTCTAATTTTTATTAATTGTTCTTTCATAAATACATTATATTCTAAAGTTAATTCTATGTCAATAAAATATATCAAAATTATGTGTATAATATTTCAACCTTAAATTATATACATAATTTTAAACTAATTTGATAAAATTACTTGACAATATATCAAATACTGCTATAGTATAGTAAATACACAATT
>CAIOXR010000055.1 GCA_903862375.1 uncultured bacterium | reverse complement strand
GCCCCCATTTAATCATTTCACAACAAAAGCAAAAGAAGTTATAAGGAAAGCTCATGAGCTGGCTATTGAACGTGGTCAGAACCACGTGAATACAATGCATCTTATGACAGCATTACTAATACAAGAAGATTCAATAGTTGTATCAATCTTAGATAAAATGGAAGTAGATACAAATCTACTTGTAGATAATCTAAGTGATATGATAGAGTCTCCTGAAAGTAAAAATACCTTATCTCCATCTTATCAGATATATTTAACTCCAGATTTAGCACAAGCTATAGAGAATTCAAGTAAGATAGCTCAAGATATAAAAGATGATTTCGTTTCGACAGAACATTTATTTGTTTCTCTTCTCGAAACTCCAGGTGAGACAAGGGAGCTTTTAGGTAAGTTTAAAATAAATAAAGATCAAGTTATAGAAGTCCTTAATCAGCTTAGGAAAGAGAAAGGATCAGGTATTGATAATACTTCCAAGAAATCAAAACTTATAACAAAGTTTACTAGGAATCTTACAGAGCTTGCAAGACAAGACAAGCTTGATCCAGTGATAGGAAGAGAAAAAGAAATAATGAGAATGTTACAAATTCTTTCTCGTAGAACGAAGAATAATCCTATTTTAATTGGAGAAGCAGGCACAGGAAAGACAGCAGTAGCAGAAGCTCTTGCTCAAAGAATAGCGAAGAATGATGTACCTGAAAGTCTGAAGGATAAAGAGGTGGTATCTTTGGATTTAGGTTTGCTTTTAGCTGGGACTAAATATAGAGGAGAATTTGAAGAAAGACTTCGTGGTATTTTGAAAGAAATAGAGAAAGCAGATGGTAAAATAATTTTATTTATAGATGAGATTCATACTATAGTAGGAGCAGGTAGTTCCGAAGGATCTCTAGATGCTTCCAATATGCTAAAACCCGCTTTAGCAAGAGGAGAGTTACGTGCTATAGGAGCAACTACACTGAAAGAATATCAGAAGTACATAGAGAAAGATCCAGCTTTAGCTCGTCGTTTCCAGCCTGTATTTATAGATGAACCAAATATTGAGGATGCAATTGCGATACTACGTGGTCTTAAAGAAAAGTATGAACTTTATCATGGTGTACGTATTACTGATGATGCAATCATAGCAGCAGTAAATCTTTCTACGCGTTATATTACGAATAGGTATCTTCCAGATAAAGCTGTAGATCTTATAGATGAAGCTTCTTCTGCGTTACGTATCGCTCTTGAGAATAAGCCACCCATTCTGGAAGATGCACATAGAAAAATAATGCGTTTTGAAATAGAGAAAGAAGCATTATTTAAAGAAATTTCACAAGAATCAAGTAAACCAGGCGAAGATAAAAAAACTCAAAATAGAATTAAAGAAATAGAAAAAGAAATTAGTAATTTAAAAGAAAAAACTCACGAGCTTGAACTTAAGTGGAAGAATGAAAAAGAAACTGTGATAGAAATAAGAAGTATCAAGAAAGAATTAGAGACTCTTCGTATTGAAGGAGAAAATGCTGAAATACGTGCAGATCTTGCACGTGCAGCTGAGATAAGGTATGGAGAAATACCTGATTTAAAAAAGAAGTTAGATACGAAGTTATTAAGATTAAAAAAACTTCAAAAGTCACGTAGAATTTTGAAAGAAGAAATCACAGAAGAAGACATAGCAGAAGTTGTGTCTATGTGGACAGGTATCCCTCTTTCAAAAATGCTTGAAGAGGAAAGAGAAAAACTTTCAAGAATGGAGGATATTCTTAAAGAAAGAGTTATTGGTCAAGATGAAGCTATAATTAAAATTTCCAATGTTATTCGTAGGAATAGAGCAGGTATTTCAGATCCGAATAAACCTATAGGCTCTTTTATATTCTTAGGTCCGACAGGAGTAGGGAAGACAGAGCTTACTAAAACTTTAGCTCAGTTCATGTTCAATGATGATAAAGCTTTAATACGTGTAGACATGAGTGAGTATATGGAGCGTCATAGTGTCTCTAAACTTATCGGTTCACCACCGGGCTATGTTGGTTATGACGAATCAGGTAATCTTACAGAAGCTGTACGTCACCGACCTTACTCAGTAATACTTTTTGATGAGGTTGAGAAAGCTCATCCGGAAGTTTTCAATATACTTTTACAAGTATTAGATGAAGGTAGACTTACCGATGCAAAAGGAAGAATTGTAAATTTCAAGAATACTGTAATAATTCTGACTTCAAATATAGGAAGTCAGTTTATAGAAAAAATGGAGACGTTAGGTTTTACAAATAAAACTAAGATTGACGAATATTCACAGACCAAAGAGAAAGTGCTTGAGTCACTTAAGGATTACTTTCGTCCAGAATTTATAAATAGACTCGATGATACTATTGTTTTCGATATTCTTTCTTTAGAAGCTATCAGACGTATTGTTGATTTGAAAATTAAAATTGTAAAAGATAGATTGATCGTTAAAGAGATAGGATTTGAAATTTCTGGTGATGCTCTTATTTACTTAGCTAAAGAAGGTTATGATCCTCATTATGGGGCAAGACCTTTGGGTAGACTTATTCAGAATAAAATATTAAATCCAGTTGCAAATTTCATCATAAGTAAAAGCATTAAGAGCGGTGATATTGTGACAGTAGAACTTAAGAATAATGAACTAATGATAGAAATGAAGAAGAAAAAAATAATTTCAAATGTTAAAATAAAAGATAAGGTAAACAAGAAATAAATTAAACGTCTACAGCACGTGCTGTAGACGTTTAATTT
>CAIOXR010000054.1 GCA_903862375.1 uncultured bacterium | reverse complement strand
TCTTATCATCTTTCTGTAATTCGTGTAATACCTCAAGTGATAATCAGAACCCATTAAATTTCTCAAATAGATTACGTTCGTTCCTTGTAGTAGTAGTAAATATCCCATTATGGTATATTCATTGTTTTCTCATACGTCAATCAGCTGACCTTAACGTGAATAATATTCAGTTAGTTATCTTTGTCTTAGTTATAGTGTTTAAGGTAGTTGTTCAGAAAAGCATTATTATCTGATTTAGTGAATAAAAATCTATTCATATAAAAGAACTCTTCTGATATCTCTAGTTGATATGATAATGATAGCTCTTTTATATTTTTATATCATAACCATTCAACATATTCATCAAACGTCATAACTATCGTATTTCAGCTCTCTAAATCCATTTGTTTATCCATTTTTTTTATTACAGATATCAATAATATCGCTTTGAAGTGAATCTATCCACTCAATAAGATTAGTACATATAAATTCTTCTTGTTTCTTACTTATATTTTTATCTCTAATCATTTTTTTTAATAATACACAAGAATATCCAGTCATATCATGTCGTTGAGTTGAACTAAATCTTCTCCAGTTATTAGTTAAAAACTTTAATAGTTTATTATTCATATTCTTAGGTTAATGATTAAAGCGGTTTCTGATTATCTAAAAATCTTATATTTGTTATAAATTCGTAATATGATTTTAATAATGGTTCTAATCTTACCGATATTTCTTCGTTAGCGAGTTTGGCGTTCATAAAATCTTTTATCTCTTGAGTCAACCTAACTTGTGTATCTAATTCATCAACTGTCAATTTAGCTCTCTTTCGTGTTTTATTTTCTTTTTTTATTTCCTCCAATCAGTCTTGTATTTTTTCAAATTGTGTTTTAATATCATCTTTCTTTTCTACCATAGCCATCTCTAGCATCGCTTTACTACGGATAGTAAACATCTTAGCATCTCAATAGAGATGAGAAAGCTCGATAAGTTTGATACATAAATCTGATAGCTTTTTACGTGTAGCATCAGCATTGATATTGGTTATTAAATCTTCTATTTCTTTAATCAGTTTTTCCATAGGAATATCTCAAAAAATAAAATTTTAATATCTGACCATAAAAAGTATAAATCATTTTTTATTTGTGTAAAGTAGTATTTTTTCTCTAACATTGGTTTATAAGCCAAATAAAGATATAGATGGTTATCAATAAGCTTGATTTTGATGGAAACAAAAGTAAATAAATGTTTAAGAGGGATTGAGATATATCTCAAGACCGAATAAACTTCCTTATTACGATATGAAATATATATCGTTTATAAAACTATTTACTGTTTAATCGTTCCAATAAAACATCAGCAGTAGGTAATAAATCTTTGAACTCTATAGATTTACCATTGACTAAATCTTTTGCATAGCTCAATGCAAACGAAGCATTTTGTGAGCTACTTCTACTAGGTGTTGAAACAGGTGTAGATTGATTAACTGGTGTAGTAGCAAATCCTCATTTATTCAAATCATAATCTGATACCTCTTTGATATGAGGAAATCATTTCTCCATAATAAGATTATAGTTTAATGTCATCCCTACTGATAACGCATCCATCCTTTTTTTTCAGATGCTTCAACTGTCTCCGTTTTCAAATGTAATATCAAAATAATAAGTTGTTCAAAATTGATTGGTTCTTTCTTTGATAAATTGAATGGTAGAAATTTTTGATGTTTTATACATTTTAAAATATTTAAAGAGTAAAAATACATTGAAATATTGGCTATATTCTAATCCACTCACGATTTTAACACTTCTTTTTTACTATGAGATGAATATTTCTTCATTTCCATTAATTTCTCATAAAATTCAAATACTTTTCGATATAATCATACAGCATTATACATTCTTTTCAAAAGTGTTAATTTTTCATCATCAGACATATCACTATTCATTACTTTATATTGTTCATCTCTATCATTTCGATTATTTCTCATCTGTTTCTTGTTAGTCATCAATTAAAAATCATATCATATTGAATTATCTCTTTCTCTATCATAATCATTATCAGGGTCTCAATACGTAGGCATTTCATCAACAATAGATTGTAATATCTTACCTACTCCATTTTCTCACATAGGATATACCCTCTTGTTTATCACTCTAAGATATTCTTTCGCTAGATTAGATTTCTCTTTCTGTGTTAGTCCATAATATTCTTTCATAGATTTCACTCCATATCACTTGAGGAATGCTTTGAACTTATCTGTTATCTCCAACATATTCTTTAATAAAGATATAAAACCGATACTGTACGTATAATCAATTCAATTAATAAATCAAGAGATTTTTATGATTTCTGTAATTTAGTTTCTAATTTTTTTACAAGTTCTGTGTACTTAACTATCATTTCTTCTATTTCGTATGTCTTTATTTTTATTAGACTTTTATCGTTTATTATATATTCTATATTCTCTTTTCCGTATTCTTCTATCATTTTAATGGTATATATTTTGTAATTTCATTTATAAATTACGTTGCAACGGTAGTCTTGAACTCTACAATTATCCTCAGACCAACGATATTTATAATTAGACCTTGATAAGAAATGTCAGTTTTGCATCTCTTTCCAATGAGCTTTCTGTCAGCAGGTATAGCAAGTACAATTTCATTTACTGTCAGAATACTTTAATCTGATGTACTGACTGAATATAGAGTCTAATTTTCTGACTAATTTACTTCTGCTAGGTTTTTTTGGTTTCTTAGTTTTCTTCATTATTTAATAGCGTTCAAGAAATAAAAGCATTATGTCATTCTCTGATTTTATCTCGTCTATTTATTTCTGCTTTCAATTCCTCTAGGTGTTTGTTTTCCACATATATACCTAGTCGTTCATATTCAAACTCATCTCGTCGGTTTAAGGTAGGATAGTTCCTTACCAGTCTGTTCCTAGTATATCAGAAGTCTATAATTATATCGTTTATCTCTTTATTATATTTATGATTAGTAGTCAGATAATAAGCGTATATAAGTTTCTTACGCTTATCTAGCTCATCATATTTAACTATTACGTCTTTGAAGTTAAAAGATTGGTTTTTCGTATTCTTCCTCATAATTTCATTTATTAAAATAAATATCTATTACATTATTATTACCTTCCATTGTATCTTTATATTGATAAAGATATACTTTTGCTTTGTGTTTTTCATCAAGTTGTTCTGGGTCTAAATCTCTCCATATCTCTATTGATTGTGTAGCATTATCTATAATTTTCTGACTTCATCTACTTCAAGATATACCAGCTGGTTCATATTGTCTGTCTTTACTTCATGGTTTTTTAGCGTGATGTATAAGAAATATACATATATTGTTTTCGTTTTTTAAGTCTTGAAGTGTTGATGATATTTGTTGGTATCTTATATTATCTATTTCATTTCACCCTATTTTATCTAAATTATCTATAATAAATAATCTACATCATTTATCATAATATTGTCTTATTATATTTTCTATTTCTGATATTTCATTTGTTTTTGGTTTTACAATATATAAATCCGTCAGGTTATCTATTTCTCTAAAATTAGTTTCCATAATCTGTTTTTGTGTTTCATTATAATTTCAAGTCTGGAAATCATATTTTTTAATTCAAGCCATTTTTCTTGCTATTCTTAATTTCATATCATATTCAGGAAGTTCTAGTGACATATAACATACCTTCTGTCAATTCTTTATATTTTTCCTAGCCATAAAATATGTAAATTCAGTCTTTCAAGATGAATAATATCAGAAAAATATTATAAGTTCACGATAATCTGGTTTTCCTAGTGCCTTGTCTATCTTTTTAAGTCCTCGAGTAAATGGTGTCTGTTTATAATTTATTTCCATTATTTAGGGGTAATAAGATAAATATCTTTTAATTCAGTAAATTTTTCCATACCAAGCATTTCTTTAAGATATTCAGATTTTCACTCTTCCATATATTTTCTAAATATTCTAGGGTTATCAAGTTTATATTCATCTTTAAGGGGAAATATACCTTGTCGGCAATGAAATATAGATTGTTCAAGTATCATAATTTTTTCGGGGTCATTCTTGCCTAGCTTATTCAAATTGTTTAATAGCATATTTAATGCTTTATTTGTTAATGGTTTTTTTATTTTATTTCTCATCTCTATAAATTCTTTAATTGTTTGTTTTAGAAATTTTGGTATATCTATATTTATTTCTTTCTTTTCTTCTTGTATTTCTTTAGTAGTGGTTGTTTGTTGGTTGAATTCTAAACTTTTTGTTGGTTGTTTTGTTGGTTGTTTTATTTCTTCTGATTGGTATTCTTCCCATTTGCATATAGTTATCAAAGAAAATCTGTTGGTTGTCTGGACTGTTATTTCGTTGGTTGTTTGTAGGTTGATTATTGCACGTCTTACTTGTTGCTCTGATAGATGTAATTCGTGAGCTAGATATTTTCTTCATACTGTACATTGTCATGGTATTGTTTTTTGTCATCTCCAATTTTGTTCTCAATATGATACTATTGTAAGCAGATGAAAAAATACACGGAAAGTATTAGCATCTGTATACCGTCATCGTTTATTGATTTTCCTATGTATTTTTATTCGACCTTCCATTTATTCAGATAAAATAAAAGCCATAATACTTAGACAGGAAGTGAGCAAAAAATCTTTTTATGGACTTTAGGGCTTCCTGCCGAAGTATTACAGCTAATAGAAAAGTCCAGAATATTTTTGCTCAATTGGCTTATATATAATAAAATAAGAAAATCAAGTTAATCTGATGATATGAAATCAAATCATAAACAATAAATCAGAATATTATAATTTTAATATTTACATTTTAATAATCATAGTCATCAGGATAATAATTATCTTTTTCGTCTAATTTTTCATTGAGTTCATCAATTTTCTCTTCCATTTCATCAAAATAACTTCAACATATTACTACAATAATTATAAAAACAATAACAGGGATATACATTTTCACTATTTACAAAGTAAAAAGATAATAGTAAAACAATAGCTTCAAAAAAGAAATCCAAGTAATAAAGCTTCAGTAATAGAAAGTTTATTTTTAGGGTAATAGAGTTTGATTGGTTGCATTTCAATTTTTAAGAAGTAAAGAATTAGTTTTGTCTAAATATCTAGTCTTTGTATGTTTTCATTCCTCAATCTCAACGCCTACATACTTTCAAGCCCTTATGCGTTGGCGTATGGTTTGGAAGTGTTTATTATCTAGTTTTGCGAGGTCTTTGATTTTATAGGCTTTGATTTTATGCATAAGTAATAAGGGAAAGGATAAAAATTAGTCTCTGTATTGGTCAGTACAATTCTTTTCTACTCGAGCCTCAAGTATTCAAGGTAAATCTTTTCGTTCAATACCTCAATCAGCAACATCAGAGCATATTCAAGCTAATTCATCAGATAAAACCATAACATGGAGTTGTTTGTTGTTTAAGCGTTCCATCTTGTAATGTATAAAGGATAAAAAGATATATTATCGTTTTAGTATGCTTATAGCTTCTTTTATTTTTTTAGATAGGTCTTCATTTTCTCTTTTTAATTCTTTTATTTCTTCTTCTAATTGTTTAATTGTATCTATCATTCCATCCAAATCCTCCATTTTATATAAAGTTAAGAAGTAAAGCAAAATTGTCAATCTCCAATATATTCGTTTTCAAATAGGATAGCAAATACATTTCATTTTTCTATTTGTCAGCTTTTAAATATAAGATTGTTGTTCATACAAACTTGGTAATCAGTAATATCAGCATATAAGAATTTATTAGTCAATTTCATTAGTCATTTTCGTAGTCTGTGGGAGCTTTTTGACTCTGTTTTACATAGAAACTTGTCATTTTCATCAAAACATACGATACGTGAAGCATCAGAATAAAGACATTTTTTGAAAGTTTTGATCATTTCCATAGGTTGTAAGAATATAAAAAGATATAAGTGGCACTAACTACCACCTCACCAATTCTACAAGCGTGTAGAGATTAGCGGGAACGGTAGGGACTGGCATTATTTCGCATTGTTTCGTGTTTCAATTTGGTTTTTGGTAGCAGTATCAAATCAGAAATGCACTAGAAAGGAATTTATATGACTAGCAGTTGTCATTGAATATCGACCATTTACTTTCATTTTGTTTGTGCCGTGGTCAAATTCAGCAACAATAGTTGAATAGGATTGGAGTTTTGCAGTTACTCAATCATCTATTACTCTGCATTTACCATAGAATGATTTTCTGCTGTTGACTAGTGTTAATTCATAAACTTTTGGAGTTTCCATCTTGTAAAGAATAAAGAATAAAAAGGTATTGAATAGATAGAGATTGTGTAGCTAGTAAAGTATGTATAACAATACATTGTTTCCTTAGCGACAGTGTAAGTATACTGATAATATATCAAAAATCAAGAGTAAATGACATTGTAAAAAAAGTATGTAGTTTAGAAGCCAAAATTTAATCATCGAAGTTGTATAAATAAGTCGCCTAAAATGATATATTAGTATAAAATCTGATAAAATTAGAATAGATCACAGATAAATAATAAATAAAACCTAAGCATATAAAAAATAATATAAATAATCTATAAATATAATATAAACCTATAAGCAAATAAAAGACTAATAGAATAACATATAAATACTATAAGATACTTACATACATATTAAGAACATATACATACTATACATTATAGTATTGTGCAAGGTATCATAAATACACGTTACAACGCATATTCGTAATAGTCCATTAACGCCAAAACCTCCATAAAGCACCCAAACGCGCACACGCTTACACGCTACAGTAAGCCAAACAACGTAATATACGTTACACAATATACATTGTGCAAGGTATACAGTTGTAATATATGTGATATAATATGTCATATACCCCGATTGTTTGTGCTTAGTTACTGTATTGTTGTGTTGTGTCACCCTGTGACAGTCAGACGGAGGAGGGGTGTACCGCAGCGATCGGCGTGGGGTAATTTAATTTTATACCTGTCCCCGCGGGATTCAAAGCATATACCATTTGGGACACAATACGGGAGATATTAATATCTAGTATACTAATAAATAGGTATAAATGGGACACAACACAAGGGCTGGAATCCTTAAACGAATAATATATAAAAATCTATTGCAATTAGACGGAGGAGGGGTATAATGTCATTATGGAAGTAAATGGGATAGATTATAGATGAGGGTATAGCTTTAAGGTTATGCCGAAGAGGACAAGCCGAGAGATGTTGAATCTCTTAGAGCTTTTGACGTGAAAGAAACGTAAGACGATAAAGAACGAGTTTAGCAAGAATTGATGGAAGGTAGATTATGAATGAGTTGTTTTATATCTTAAACAAATAAATGGTACAGATTAGACAGACAATGGAACTAATTAAGAAGTTTATAAACGACTTCAGAGATGAGGAGACATTAAAGGAGGTGAACTACACGAGTATAAGTATAGATTTTTGTGATAAGTTATTGGATAAGATAAGCGATATGGAACGGGAGGATAAGAACGAGAAAGAGAAAGGAAAGGAATCGCTACAGATAGAGTATTACTCGTTGTTCAAGAAGAAACCGTTTGGATGATGGACTATGGACGAGATCAAAGTAAGGATAACTGATAGAAGGAAAGAGGAGCAGTTAAAGAATTTAGAATCTAAGAAGAGCGAATGGTTGAAGAAATAGAGGTAGAACTCAGTCCCGATAGCTCTACAGAGAGTGTAGAGAAGTTTAAAGAAGAGTGAGTTGTAGTAAGTGAAGCACCTAAAGTAAAAAGAGACGCTTTAGCGAACAAATATATGTTGAATGATGCACAGGTGAAATATGTGCAGGAGTATTTAAGTAACGGAGGAAATAGTACCAAGGCAATGAGGAAGGTCAACCCTGATGCTAAGTTACCATGACAGCAAGGGTACTCGATGAGGAACAACCCGAAGGTAATAAAGTATCTAGAGGAGACAGCTAACAAATGTTTGAAGATACAGATGGGGATGATAGAGAACGAGAAGACACCAGCAAGTGTGAGAAATGATGCCATAAAAGATAGACTTAATAGAGCAGGGGTAGGCGATAAACCATGAATCTGAGGATGAGAGGGTAACTGGTATGTAGGTTCTATAAATATAAGTATTGATCGTTAGTTTTATTAATTAAATATTATTATGAAAAAAACAGATTTAAGCAAAAATACTTATGAGAAAGCGGTAACCAAGAAAGGTAATAGAGGATATAGATTAGAGTATCTAGAGGACGGTAAATGACAGGTAAGATTGGAAGGTATAAGTCTAATAGAGAAGAACGGAGCTGAAGCGTATCTAAGTATCGCTGATGTGGTAACGTTTCTTTTCTGCGAACTCGATATCGCTGATAAAGAGGATAAAGAACAAAAGAAGAAAGAGATGAAAGCGTTAAAGAAGATAACTAAGAAGAAATAGTTTTATCACTACTATATATATGCAAGAATTCAAACTCGAGTTTAAAGCATCAGAGAAACAAGCGATGGCTATGCAGTATCTTATGGATAACGTAACTAGAGAGGTAGGGTATGGATGAGGGGCATGATGAGGTAAATCATATATCTGAGTAGCTTGGTTATGGATGATGGTTAATAAATATCCTTGAGTGCGTTACTTTATGTGACGTAGAGAGCTTTCTAACTTAATGAAAACGACATTAAACTCATATTATAAGTTCTGAGAGGATTATCAGATACCGTTAGAGCTTATGTGAAAGTTAGATAAGAAGTATAATATTATTAAGTTCCCTAATAAATCAGAGATTCTACTATTAGATTGTGCTCAGCAGCCATCAGACCCATTATACACTAGATTTGGGTCGTTAGAGTTGACTTGAGGGTTTATAGACGAATCAAACGAGGTAGATTTACAGGCTATTACTATCCTAAAGACACGTATTTCAAGACAAAAGAACAGAGAATATGGTATTATCCCTAAATTACTAGAGACATTTAACCCTGACCAATGACACGTAAAGGAAAGGTTCTGGATACCATATAAAGAGAAGAAAATATCAGAAATAAGACAATTTATACCAGCTTTAGCTACTGATAACAAGTATATCGACCCTGAATATATAGTACAGCTACAGAACTCTGACGAGATAACTAGACAGAGGTTGCTTTATGGTAACTTTGATTGGAGTGATGATGAAGGTAAAGTGTTTAGATATGACGAGATATATGATTTATTTAGGAATAACATAGAATCAGACCCAACTGCGTATTTAACTTGTGATGTAGCTAGACTTTGAGACGATAAAACCGTTATAGCACTATGGAAATGACTTAAATGTTTTAAGATTATCACGTATGCACAGAACACTACTACAGAGGTAGCACAAAGGATAAAGGAGTTAGAGACAGAATTTGAGATAAGGAGAGCTAATATCTTGATAGATAGTGATTGAGTAGGAGGAGGGGTAGCAGATATGTTAAGGGGGTGTGTTAATTTCGTTAATTCAGCTACACCGTTTAAGAATAACTCAGAAAAGACTGGTTTTGTTATCAAAAACTTCGGTAATATGAAAACTCAATGCTATTTCAAATTAAAGGAACTTATGGAAAAAAGATTAATAAGGATAGAAAACGAATGAAGTACTAAAGAGAACCTAATGAGAGAATTAGAGAATATTTATGTTAAAAATACTGATAAAGAAGGTAAGATAATGATAGAATCTAAAGAGTTATTAAGAAAAAGGATAAATAGGAGTTCAGACTTCGCTGATGCTATAATGATGAGGATGCGATGGGTGGTAAGAGATCTAGAAGCTACTAATAGTTCGTTAGAATGAGTATTTGAGGTAGATTATAGTTGATTTTTATATTAATATATTGATTATCTATATTAACTAATAATAAGTAAATGTGTATACCTAGTATACACTTTCTTTTTATATATAAATGATTATGAGGATTATATTTATATCCTGCATACTAAATGGTAGAACTTTCAGAAGCAGATAAGGCGTTATTAATCGCCCAGATAGTTAGAGAATATTCAGAGGGGTGGAACTACATCAACCCTAAGAGAATCCAGTACAGACAAAGAGTTATAAGACGGAATAAGCAGAAAAAAGGTGTTGATAAGATAAATATTAATATGATAGCTAACGCAATAGATACAATGATAGCTACTTCGTACACAGATGGATTAACTGTTAATTTCGCTCCTAAAGATGGATGGATAGGTCAAGAGAAGGCTGATAATCTTAATTTTATGGCTGAATTTGATAATAACGAAGACGATTATCAGCAACTATATTACCAAAAAGAACAAGATAGGTATTTCTTTGGAGTAAGTATTAGACATAGATATGGATGGGATGATACTAGAAAAGTGCCACTTTTTGCTGTAATTAACCCATTAAGTTGGATTCCTGATCCTATTCCTAGCCAAACAGGAAGATTTGATGGTAAAAACTACAGATATCATTGATTTGATTTGACTACTACTATATTAGAGTTAGCAGCAGACCTAACATACGATAAGAAGGTACTGGATGAGATAGTAGCTAGTTTATTCAGTTCAGAAACAAAACTTAATCGGTCTACTTACGCTATGGCGTATAATTATGTTATGCCTACAGCAGTAGAATGACTTAAACATAACTTCAGTTTAGATATTTATCATCACTTTACTAATTTTAATGGTAAAAAGTATTGTGTAACAACTACAGCAGATAGAGCAAAGATATTAAGAGTTTCTGAAATTAAACCAGTATTAAAAGAAGAAAAAGAAAACTCTAATCTTATAAGTTTTCCTATAATACTTAACTACTGGAAACCTAGAAGAAACGATGCTATGGGAGAATCAGTATGTGATAGATTAGATGATAAACAGATAGCAAAAACAATACTATTTAACCTAAATATAATTAAAGCTAAAAAAGAAGCACTTGGATGAGATTTTATCTGGAATTCAAGACTTATTAAAAATAAAAACGATATATTAAAGCCCACAACACAATGAAGGAACATATTTGTAGATACACAAGAGCCTCTAGGTAATGTGGGAATAGAAATTCCAAGAAGTCAAATAAAAACAGATACATTTAGTATGATGAATGCTATCGATTCTGAAGCTAGATTTGATGTAAACTTAGATAATCAACAGCAATGAGTAATCGCTACTAGAGATGTTACGGCTACTGAGAGCCAAATAGCTCAGGCAAATTCGAACATTATAGGTCTGCTCAACAACAAAATTAACTCTCGAGGCGACAAGATGTTCCGATATGAACGACGGAAGGGTTATCAGGAGAATTTCAGTTCAGCTGACAAGAAAAACCTCACGATCAACTCGAACTTTGAATTTAAGTCTTTGACCATCGGGAAGGATGATTTCTTCACTAGTCAAATTCCGTTCATCATTATTGGTACAAAAGGTGAAGTAGAAGGTCAAAACGAGAAACAAAGAGTATTCCGAGATAAATATCTAGCATTATTCTTACAAGATCCAGATACTCCGAAAGTAAGTAAACTTATAGCTAAAAGGATGTTATTAAGATGTAACGGTAAAACACCTAACGAAGTAAATGTATTAGTACCATTAACTAATAACGAACGTAAAGCGATGGACTACCTAAGTATAGTTAACTTAAACGAGATACCTAAATCTATTATGAGTAATCCACCAGAATATCTACCAACTTTCTGGATATACCTTCAAAAGGCAGACAACACCAAGGCTAAAGAAGTAGTATTGGGTGCGTTACAAGAGGCATTGATAAAAGTACCACAACAAGCACCAGTAGCTCCTACAGCATTTAATGAGATAGCTAATAGCACACAAAATATAGCAACAAGTCAGGCAATGCAAAAACCAGCAACACCACCAAACAGATGAGACCAACAAATGTAATTTTATCTTTTAATTATATAGATGGCTAAGACTAAAGATGTACTATCGATGATGGAGGGATTTAAGGAGACAGATATACGGAAGTTGATGTTAGAATACCTAGACGGAAGATTAGAGATGAGAAAGACAATATTATGTTGATTAACAGGAGAGATAGGAAAAGACTTTGATACACATTATTCTTATCACGATATGTTAAGAAGCGAAGTGAGATTTATAGAGTTAGTTATGAAGAAGATACCAGACGAGATTATCCAAGAAGAGAAACAGAAACAATTACAGAAAGAAGCAGAAGAATTAAGTAATACACAAGCACAGATAGATGATCTAGCAGAAATGGTTGGTGTTTAAGCGGAAAGTTGTTAAGACATTATATAGTTGGGGAGGGCATCAGTCCTACCCACGTATATAATCACTCGTCTTCCCGCCCTGATATAAGGCACATTTTATATCTTATTATTACAGATGGATGATTTAGAAATCGCTAATGTCGAGGCACAAATCGACGATACCAACACCGAGGTAGAATGAGAAGAGGTGACACAAGAAACAAAAACAGAAGACAAACGCCCTAGTTCAGTAGTTAAGTTACTCAAACAGCGTAATGAACTGAAGAGTAGAAACGCAGAATTAGAAGCAAAAGTAACTGAGACAGAAAAATTAACCAAACAAATGTCTGAATTACAAGAATTAGTTGCTAAACAAGCACTGGAAACAGAGGCTAAACAGGAAAAGACAGAGTTCTTTACTAAAAACCCAATAGCTAAACAATTTGAATCAGAGATTGATAAGTTAAGTTCTGAAAAAGAGTTATCTTACGATGATGCGTTCAAGTTATATGCTGCTATAAACAATCCTACATTACTCTTAGATGAGCAATGAAGGAATAAAATGACATCAACAACCAATCTTACCTGAGTTACTAAAGAAGACACAAGAGATTTAGAGAACCCTACTATGGAAGATTTCAAATCTTCAGCAGAGTTTATCGCTCGGTCTAACCAAAAAGCTAAGGAATCAAGAATGGCTAGTGGAATGTCTAACTAATATCTTTTATTATTTTATATGTAAAAACAAATGGCAAATTCACTTACCGCCGCATCTCCAGAGTATCGATCAGCAAGGATGCAGAATCTTCTTAAAGCTAAATTAGTAGCAAGAGAGATTTCTAATATGGAAGAAAGAGCAACTTTAACAAACGGTATTAAAGTACATAGACCGTACCACTCAGATGTTTCAGTAAACTCTTATACTAAAGGAACAGCAGTAACTGCTCAAGATGTAACTATTACTGACGAATATCTTACTGTTGATCAAACAAAAGAAGCTACAGTATATATCGACAACATTGATAAGATCCAGAACAAATATGATGTAGCTAATAAAATGATTGATCGTATCGGATATGCTTTGAAGAAAAACATTGATGGTGCATTCATGGCTGAAGTAGCTAACTCAACTTACACAGTAACTGATGGTGATTTCGGAGGAACATCTGGAAACCCAGTTACAGTATCTGTATCTAACGTATTCAAACTTTTCACTACTGTTGAAGCTAAAGCTAACACAGCAAACATCGAAGATACTACACCTTGGTTCTTCGTTGTAACACCTAATCTTAAAGCTCTTATGCAACAGACTAATCTTGCTAATGGTTTCAACCAAGCAGATGCAGCGTTACAAGGAACACTTAAAGGTATGGGTTATATGGGTACTTGGGGTAATATGAACGTATTTGTATCTAATTCAGTTAAACATACAAACGTGTTCACTACTTCTGCTATCCTAGTTGATACAGATATTGTTACTATCGCTGGTGTAGCGTTCACAGCTGATGCTGATAACACTGCAGTAGGAGTAGGACACTTCTCTATCCAAAACTCAGAAGATTTATGTATGGCTACTTTGGTTACTGCTATCAACGGTACAGGAACACCTGGAGTAGATACTTATATCGACATCACACAAGCTAATAGAGATATTCTTAAAAATGCTGGAGTATCAGCAAGTTATGCTGCACACGTTCTTACCATCACATCTTATGGTAACATAACTTGTTCTTACACACCTGCAAGCACATCTTATGGAACTTGGTCTACTCAAGTTGCAGATTGCCGATTCGGTCAATATTGATGTACTGATTTGGTTATCCAAGCAGACGTTACAGTACAACAGAACAAAGAACCTCTTAAAACTGGATACGACTATCTTTGCTACACATTATATGGTATCAAGACATTCGCAGAAGGTGCAAACAGAGCTATCAGAGTTAGAGTTGTTGCCTAAGTATAAATAGGAGGGGAAAACTCCTCCTTTAATTCTTTTAATTTATTATAAATTTAAGATGACAAATCCTATAAGCATAAAGGGAGTCCAAACCTCCGAAGCAGGATTGCAGGCTTGAGCTGTAAGACTTACAGCTAACGCATCTGCTGACTGACTCGCAGTAATACCAGTTTGAACTTCATTTGCTAGTGTGACATCCAACACAGTAACACATATAATTGTTCTTCCTCCTCCAGTATTGGGTAATGTATTATACATTAAAGAGGTATGAACAACTGGATTCGAGATTAAACCTAATGCCTATACTAACTATATCAATGGTACAGTATGTACTCCTGCTAAAACACTAGCCATGGCTGGTAATACTGGGGTAGCAGTATTCGTTTGTGTTGTTGGTGGTAGTGCAGGAAAATGGTTACAATATCGACTAGATGATGATGGAACATTAGATTCAGGAGGAACGCCTGATTAGTTTTACTTCTCTAAAAAATAACAATGGCTGATAGTCCAAAATTTAGCTGAAGTAATCTAATTATAAGTGATGCAGGTTCAATACAATGGAAAGATTATTCTTGTTCTATTTATCCTTCTGCAGTATGAACACTTAAGATAGATGCACCTTCAGTTAATCTAATATGAATAATAACGCCAGTAGATTTAACGATTACTGGTAATACTATTATAGGTAATACTGCAACAGATACACTCACAATCACTTGAACTACTCTTATCGGTACAAGTGGTGCTCCTATAACATTAACTGCAGGAGGTAATCTATTGCAAACATACCAAACAAACAGTGCAACAACAGGAGATGTAAGAAATCTCTATAACAAAATGATATTAACTGGAGCTACAGGAGTAAGTGGAGATGCTGTAAGAGCATACGCACTTTGTACTGGAAAACCATTAGCAATACACGGAATACACGCAACAGCTGAAGTAAACGCTTGAACTGGAGTAGCTGGTATAGCTGCTTGATTAAGAGGTACTATAGCTTCTGCTTGAAGTCTTACACTTAATGCTGGTACTTATGCTCCTTTAAGATTAGATTCTAGTCTTAAATCTGCATTAAATGCAGCTAAAAGTTCTTGGATTTATTGTGAAGATTTGGAAACTAGTAAGATAGAATCATTACTAAACCTAGCTGTAGTTGATACATCTACAATGTATGTAGCTGCTTGAACTGGAGCTGGTAGTGCTGGTGTGTCTACTTGATGAGTAGCACAAAAGGTACTAAAGATTTATGTTAATGGTGCTGCTTGTTATATCCCAGTCTTTACTTCAAATGCGTAGTTTTATTACTAAAACCTAAATAATGATACAACGACTAAAAACAGGAGTTAATCAAGTAACAGGAACTACTGACTCACTATCATTAAGAACACTTATGAATACTGCTAGTACAGGAAAATGAGATGCTGCTGCTTTACTTAATCCTAATGTATTCTATTTGAATACTGAAGGAGTTGTAAGAGTATCATTAGATGGTAGTACAGTAACTAATGCTGTATGATTAGAGTTGGTTAATTTGGGTCATTATATATTTGATTCTAATATTGACAATTTGAAAATCATAAACGCACAGAAGATAAATATCCAATGTGGTTACAAAATACCCTGATAATAATTAGGGAAGCCTAAAAAACTTCCCTGATTTTTACTTAAAAATTACCATTTAATGTATTACTGAGAAAATAATACAACATATTCAGAAACACCACTTATGTATGATTATGTAGAAGTAATAACTACAGATAATCTTTTCATATTAACAATGGATGATAATCTTTTAGTAGACCAACAATGATTACCTTTAGTTTTTTACTAATTCAATGGCTAACACTAAGATAATAGATCTAACAGAAAGTTTAATATTAGATGCTAATGCAGTAATTCCTGTTGTTGATTTTATTGGTTGAGTAGCAACAAGTAGAAAGGTTAAAGCAAATGCGATATGAAGTTGAAATGGTACAGTAACAAGCGTATCGGTAACAACAGCTAACGGGGTAAGCGGAAGTGTAGCAACAGCAACAACAACACCAGCGATAACTCTTACATTATGAGCTATAACTCCTACAACAACAAATGGGTTAATAGTTACAGCTAACTGAACAAATACATTAAATATAGCGGCAGGTAAGACATTAAAATGTGATAATACATTAACATTTACTGGTACTGATAGTTCTACATTAGCTATCTGAACTTGATGAACATTAGGTACAGCAGCATATACAGCAGCTACAGCGTACGCTACTTCAACACAAGGTACAGCAGCAGATAACGCACTACCAAAAGCTGGATGAACTATGACAGGCAAAACTGTTAGTGCAGGTAGAGATGAAGTATGAAAAATATATACACCAGCAACATGAAGTCAGACAGTAGCATTAGATTGTGCAGTAAATAACGTACATATAGTAACAGGACACACAGATGGAACAGCGATAACATTTACAGTAGCAAATGCCACTAATAGTCAATGCTTTATAGTAAGTATATTACAGGGTAGTGGAACAGTAAGTACAATAGCAGCACGATTTAATACAGTAAGACGAGCTTGAGGAAGTGCTCCAACTTTAACTGCTACGTTAAACAAAAGAGATACTTTTGGGTTTATAAGAACTTGAACAAATACGTATGATGGATTCATTATCTGACAGAATTGTTAGTTTTATATTACTAATATAATAAATGGCAGCGATTAAGGCATTAGTAGTATGATGATGATGATGAGGTTCTTGATGAGGATGAGGAGCTTGATGAGCAACTTATTCTGCAGCACATACAGTAACAGCACAAGCATACGCAATAGATATATGAACTTGATGAGCTTGAACTAAAGCACCAGCTTGAATACCATGATGATATTGATTAAATACTACGTTCTCCACATTAACTTGATTAGGTTGAGGTGGTTCTGGTGCTAATGATAATAATGGTAGAAATGGTTGATGTTGATGATGAGCTTGAGAATGAAGTACAGTTTGAAAGATATGAGGTACTAGTAATCCATGATATAATTGATGAGTAAATAATACATCAAGTCCATACCCTTGATGAGGATGAGGAGGTATGTGAAGCGTATGAACAAACGCATCTACTTGAACAGCAGGTAACTGATGAGCAGGAGTAAATTATTCAGCAGTATTTTGAACAGGAGTATGAGCAAGTGGATGGTTCGCTTGAGGTGGTTGAGGTTGAGTATATTTTGCTTGAACTGCGTGAACAGCAGCTAACTGATGATGAGCTTGATGAAGTAATACTACTAATGGTACAGCAGGAACAGATTGAACTTGATGAGGATGAGGATGATGAGGTTGAAATAGTTGAACTGTAACTTGAGCTAAATGATGAGATTGAGTAGTAGTTATAGCATATAAGACTGATGGTTCTGATTGAGTAAGTACATCTAGTACAGGTTGAGCGGTATCTACATTTGGTGCTTATACATTACATACATTTACAACAGACGGTACTCGAACTATGGTAGAATATGTAGCACCAACAACTAATGCAAATTTCCTACTAAATATGATTTAACCCTTAAATACTAATAAATGATACCTAGTTTAATTATATCTACAGCAAGAAACCAAACAGGATGTACTACTGATATAGTAAGTGCTACACAATCTTTCCAGTTTCTTAATCAAGTGGAGGAAGATTTTTGGCGAGATATATGTAATGAGAGTCCTTGAGATAAGATGAACCAATTTAATATTAATCTTGTTGCTTGAACTTCTACATATACATTACCTGCTTCTATAGCAGCTTCAACATTAATTACTTCTACTTTCTGAATAAATCAAGCAGTAAAGATATGAGTTAAACTTAGAAGCACAGATACTTATTATACACCAGTACAAGTTAAATATGTTGAATGATATTTAAACTTACCTGATTTCTATGCTGCAACAACAGATAAAAACCAACCTACAGCTTATTTAGTAGGTAGTGATAGTATAGTTATCTTCCCTACACCTGATACAAGTATAACTAGTGGATTACAGATAATGTGACCTAAAGCAGTAGTACCTAAATCAGCTAGTACTGAAGATGTTGAGGGTATGATAATAATACCACCAGCAGCACATCCAATAATAGTAGAATGACTTAAATATCGGTTCTATGGTAATATGTGAGTAAACTTTGAAGATAGAAGAATACAAGCTAAACAGTTTTATGAGAGTGAAAAGTTAAGAGTAATAAATCAGATGATGAATAAAAATATATTATGAGAAGAATCATTTATCCCAGATCTTTCATATTATGGCTAAAGAACAAAACAATAATTTAACACGAAGTGATGTGACTAGAGGTATCTCTAATGAGGAATACTGATTTTTAGGTAGTGTTTATAATACTGAATGAGTTAATATTAGAGAGAGTGCTAAATATTATTGTTTAGATAGTTTATCTACTTCTGTATGTCAGATAAGTAATAGTTCTAGTGATCGAATTACTGCTATGTATATTAATAATGCTACTTATGCACACTTTGTATCTTATAGTGGTAATATCTATACACCTAGTTATAATTATACTAATAACTGATGAGCATTATATGATAGTTCTTATTTTTATATTAATACAACAATACTTAGAAGTTGAAATAACTTATATTGAGTAGTTATGTGAACAGCTGCATTATATAGACGAGTTTATAATTGAACCAAAGCAGATTTATGATTATTATGAACAACAGTTGTTACTAATGGTACGTTTATTACTGATAGTGATTGGACTAAAGGTACTGATTGGAGTATACCATGAGGTAGAGCTATACATACAGCAGGTACTGGTTCTGACTTATCACAAGTATTAACAGTATTAAATACTACAGAATATAGAGTACAATTCAGATGTTTATTTTCTGCTTGAACATCTCTAGTTGTTAAGATGTGATGAGCAACACTATGAACGGTAACAGCTTCTGGTACTTATTCGTTTTGGAGAACAACAGCATCGACTAGCGAAACACTTGCTTTTACTGCAAGTGCTGATTTAGGTATATTTCTTTATGATGTATCAGTACAAGCAACAAAAATAGAGGCTGGAACACTAACTTGAGATAATATGGAAATTTCTACATATCATCCATTTATAAATTTATATCCTTATTTATATGTAGCTTGAAATAATACAGTAACACAGATAGATATATCTGCTTCAGCTACACGAACATCTGTTAATAGTTTAATATTAGCTAAAGATGAGATTATTATTTGAATGACTAATATATGAACAAGAATATATGTTTATACTAATAAATATAGTGTTGATACTGGTGTTTATACTTTTTATTGAAGATCTAGACAGTATCTACGAGATTGAGTAAGTAAAGAACGAGATGAGATGATAGAACGACCAAGAAAAAATATATTAGCTGTAAAAAATAATTGAACATTTGATTATGTAGTAACAGGTAAAGATAATTATAGGGAGTTATATAAAGTTAGTGGTTGGGATAAAGTAAAACTATATCAAAGTCCATATATAAACTCGTATGCTACAGATAAGATGTGATTTATAAGTAATACATCACAACGATGACAGACAGTAGATATTAATAGAGATATACTCTATATGGTAAGTAATAGTTGATTATATTCGTTTGGTAGCGAGTTACCTTGATTATCAGAAAGTCTAAGTAAAAATTATCTATCTACTATATGAGATATAACAGCAACACAGGTGTGATTAGATTGATTAGCACTTTATTCTTCTTGATTAATAGCTACTAAACCGCGAGTATACAAACATTCATTACAGAATATAAACAATACAACATCTCCTAGTTATACTACTACAGGTTTCGTAGAATATAATCCTATAGTACGAGATAAACTCAGCACTATAAAGAAACTAGAGAAGATGCAGATAGGTTATCAATTACAAGGGTCAGTAACTAACATACAGATATATATTAAGATAGATGATTGAAGTTATACTTTATTAAAGACTATAACTTGAACAGGTACAACAACAGCTTATGGTAGAAGTAATGTAATGACACAAGATTTTATTACTGCTGCAGCTGGTATGAAGTTCTATAAGGTACAATTCAAAGTTGTACTAAATTCTAGTTCAAGTACAAAGACACCTAAGGTATTTGATTTATCTATTAAAACAGATACAGTTAATGATGTTTTTTAATCTATTACTTATATTCCTAATGGGAATCCAATCAGAACCACCAAAGGATATTATATTACAACCAGTAACAACACAATCTTGATATACACAGAGACCTATAAACGCTAGAACACAGACATATAACAGATATTTAGATAGCGTAATAGCAATAGATAGTACAAGAGCAATAGCAACATCAAGTCTAACAACTATACCTTGATATGTATATACAGTAACTGGTAAATATAATCGAGCAAAAACAACCTGACAAGTTTTGATACCAACAGACTGAACATATCAATTAAATGTTATTTGATTTTTTGCAGCAGATGCTACAGCAACAGGTATAAGATTTATTGTAATAAACTTGAATTGAAGTCCATTAGAAATAAAATATGTGTTACCAATAGCATCAGTAACTATGTTAATAGATATTACAGAAATATTCAACCTAAATAAAAATGATTATATTACAGTTGATGTATATCAATCTAGTTGATGACCACTAAATGTTACAACAAAACTTAAAGCATTCAAACTATCATAATTTATCCTTAAATAATCTAAATGGCAGAACCAGTAGTAACACCAGAATCTACAGTAGTACCAACTAAAGCTACAGAGGCTTGGAGTAAGATGGATTTAGCAGGTCAACAGGCGTTCGTAAAAAAGAATCCTACTTTTGATCCAGCTAAATATAATATGCAGTATGCTACAGCACCAGTAACACCAGTTAATCCAACAAAAACTAGTATGACTGACCCTATGGCGTTACAACCTTGATATAAGGGTACTAATAAATTATGAAATGGCACAACTACTAAAGTAGAGCCAGTAAATGATAAAGTAGAACCAGTAACAGAACCAGTAGTAACACCAGTTAAGACTGAATCTAGTTATACAGATGATAGCGAAAAAAGATTATTAGAGATACAGAATAACTTAACTACTCAATATGCTCAAGATAATACACAATTTCAAGATAGATGAACTTTTGATACCACATATCATTATTGAGAAAGAACGGCAGCACAAAAAGGGATACTAGATAAATTCTATAATCAAAAGAGTTATGAAAGAGGGATAGGAGCGTTACCTAGTGATGACATCGCTAAGGGGTTAGTAAACTGAACCTATACTGATGCAGACCTAGATTATATGAAGGTAA
The DNA here is from genome assembly GCA_903862375.1 of uncultured bacterium. Taxonomy (GTDB): domain Bacteria; phylum Patescibacteriota; class Minisyncoccia; order Phycocordibacterales; family UBA9973; genus UBA8515. The sequence continues at coordinate 12,000 of CAIOXR010000054.1, read as the reverse complement.
ACGATGTTGCAAGATATAACGAAGTTATGACTAAAAGAGCTGAACAACAGAATATAGAAGACAATAAAAATACTCTTGCTACTTATGCTACACAGGCAGGATTTGATGGTGGAACAACAAGTTCTACTTCTGCATTACCAACCATTCCTACAACAGACCCAGAATTATCTAAGGTATCAGAACAAGCTAATACAGTGTCGCTAGCTATAGATGACATAGATAAACAGATAGAACAAATCCAGAAAGATGCTGAAGCTCATTATGGCTCATTATCTAAAGGACAATTATCTGCAATAGTAAGAGACCAAACAGCAGACTTAAGTATAGATAGAAATACTAAAGTAAGAGAACTTACAGCACTTAATTGACAGATTAAAGCTAAACAAGATGCTTATACAATGCAGCAACAACAGTTCACAGACCAACTTGCATTATTTAACGCTAATCGAGGTATGCAAAAGGATATGGCTACGTTACAGATGCAACAGGCAGAACTTATGCAGCCAAATGTATCTCAGAACCCATTGTGAACTTGAGCAATTATTACACAATGGAATCCTACTACTTGAGTACGAGATATAACTACACAATGAATATGAGATACCACATCAACTTCTACATCAGTAAGTAAATGAGATTTAAGTGGATTAGCTTCGCAATATCCTAATGAAGCATCATTTAAGAATAACAATCCTACTGGGATTAAATTATCTGCTGCGAGTCCTGCTCTACAACAATTATGGAAAGATGCTTGAATAGTTGTAACTAATTGAACTAATGCACAAGATTGAGGTAGTTTTGCTAAATTTGCTACTATAGAGGATTGAATGAAGGCTTATGATATAGTTATGACACAAAGACGAGGTAATGCTACAGTAAGCACATATCTTAAATCACGAGGTACTTGAGATGTTTGATTATCTAGTGATATAATGTGAAAGAAAATTAACCAATTAACTGCAGATGAAAAATCATTAGTCCAATCAGCACAAATAAAAAAGGAAAGCCCTTGATTATGGCAAGAATTATTTGGTGGATGAAACACTACACCATCTGATTGAAATACATCACTATATTCACAATTTGATACATTAAAAAATCCCACCGTAGCCCAACTAGCTCAATTAGGTGCTAATAATGGTATACCATTAGCAGAAGTACAGAAACAACGACAAACATATCAATCAACCGCTTGAGATATAGAATCTCAGCAATTTATGAATGACTATGCAAATAGTATCAAAGAAAGTTACTCAGGCACTCAATGGATTGACCTCTCTTGAATGACCCCAACAGATAAAACTAAAATATCTAAATTAGCAAATAAGGCTGGTATATTACCGATATTAGATAAGACACAGGCAAGTAAATTAAACAATATATCTACAGTAATGGAAGATTTAGCTAATGTACAAAGTGCTATACAAAGTTATCTACCTAATACTGCACGAGATTTATATACTAAAGTACAGAATCTAAAATCACAAAAATTACCTTGAGCTGATGCTAGAAGTTCTGCTATTGCTAGTTATTGAACTTGGAGAAACTCGGCTATAGCCGCACTACAAGCATTGGTATGATGACAAGGGGCTGGATTTAGAATAACACAGACTGAGATAAATATGTCTATAGATAATGATATTCCTAAAGTGACAGACACTAAGAATGTTGCTACTGCTAAATTTACTGTATTGGAAGCATTATTAGCTTCTGCAGAGAATGGAGTTACGGGTAATAAAAAAGTTACAAGAAAAGATGTTATAACACAGGTTATGAAATCTAATCCTTGAATGACATACCCAGATGAATATTATACACTAACTGGTATTAATAAACCTACTACAACACAAAATACTACAAATTCACAGATAAATGCTGGTAGTACTATGTGATGAGTCAGTTGAAGATAATTTATTTCTTATATATTAAAAATGGATTTAGGATTTAATACTGGTATAACTTGAATTACCAAACCAGCAGTAACTGGGGTACAATGAACACAAGTAAGTGCTATGCCTGCTGCAGTAAAGACTGGTATTTATAATACAAAGATACCAAATACTAATGTTACTATTGGTAGGGTTTCCTCTATAAATAGTAAAGAGCCAGTTATGAAACAAGCACTGGTAAATTTAGTAATGAAAAATGAATCTTGACCAACACTTACAAATAAATTCCCAGAACTTTCTGTTAGTGACTGGAAGCCACTTATGGATTTCGCTATAGATTCTAAATACAATGATAATCTAACTAAAATATCAAGATTATATCCAGAGCTATCGGATGACTTTAAGCAACGAGCATTTGACTCAATAAAGGAAGAACAAGCTAAATGAGCGGCAAAACCAACAGCGGGACACAATATATTAGGTTGAATATTGGATTCATTGTCTGCTCCTATGCAGATTATGGAGAAATGAGCTAATAAACTATTCTGAGAAAATGATACGACTATGCAGTATAAACCACAGGCAATAAGTTGAGGTAATCCCAATACAGTAGGTTGGAACGCTGCTAAAACAGCAACAGATGTTATACAGATGTTCACGCCAACTGAAGTTTGAGTAGTAGAATGATTAACTAAAATACCTATGATAGATAAACTAGTAGAAGAAGGTTCAACTGTTGCTAAGGTATCTAAACGATTATCTAATAATGAGGAGGCTAGACCTATTATACAGAAAGTTACTCAAGCAGTAACTAAAGCAATTGCGCAATGAACGTTAGATGCGTCTAAATATGATGCTATAGCAGAGCATAAATTAACTACACCAGAAGAGGCACTAACATTCGGTATATTTAATCTTGCTCTTTGACAAGCATTACCGCTAGTAACAAAATTATGATGAAAAATAGTAAAATGAGTGGTTGGTAAATTAACTGGCACATCTTGAAAAACTATTGAAACTGCAATAGAAAATGCTGGGAATAAAGAATTTACGAAAGCTCTTAGAGGATGAACACCAATAGAATCTACATTGGAAAATGCTCAGAATATGGTAGAGAATATGAAGTCTCAGAAAAATCTCATATATGGAAAATGAGCTAAAAAATTGGAGCAATCTACAGCACAAATAGACCTACCAGCCGCTTGACAAGAAATATTATCCAATCTAGAAAATAAATGAATAAAGATAATGACAGATGCTAATGAAAATTATATTCTAAATTGAAAGTCATTAGACTTTTCTAAATCTACCATATCACAGAAAACACATCAAGACCAGATAAGAAATTTAGTAGATGAGATAAGAAAACGGAACGACACAAGTGCTATATGAGCCGACACATTAAAACAAAGGGTATCAAATCTTTACAAATGATGAACTGAAAATACACTTAGTGATACAATTATATTAGATGCTTCTAATAAGATAGGTAATAAAATAAAAAAAAACGTACCAGAATATGCAGATATGATGACACAATATTCTAAATTCAAAGATACAGAGCAATCAATAAAACAAGCACTGTCTATAGATTGAAATGTCAGTAAAACAAATAAACAGACGGCTATTACTAAAATAATGAATCTATTAAACGATAATAAGGAATATTCCCAAAGTGTTGCTGATGAATTACAGAAATATTGAACAAAGAATTTTAAATGACAGATAGCTGGTCAGGCACTTAATCCATTATTACCTAAATGATTTATGGGTAGGATCGAGGCAGGATGATTAGCAATATTAGGTTTATTACATCCAACTATGCGACTTTGACTTATCGCTTCTAGTCCTAGACTAATATGAGAATTATCAAATATAATATGAATTTCATCTAAAGTAATAGAGAAAGCAATTAAATATTTACCTAAAAATGCAATTAATAGATGAACATCATTAGCAGCAACAAAGTTTTTAACTTCTAACCAATAATACAATGTCTTGTTGAACTAAGAAATGATGAAAAAGAAAATAATTTTATCCTTAATCTATACCTATGAATAGGATCTTCCAGATTTATAAACGTCTCTTAGAGATACATATCCTAACTAAGACGACAGACAAAAACTGATTTCATAAAGACTTAGAGACTGCTTATGAGAATGCTTTTGATGTATTCCATAAAGTAGATGAACTTAAGCAAGACCTAGAGATAGAGAAGTCATCGACAGTAGAATCTGTAGCTACTGAGGCTTATGAACTACAGGAGGAACTAAAGAAACTAATACAGGTTATGGTAAAATCCAATGAAGATATAGCTATGGATGAACTACTAAGATGACTAGCATTAAGTACGGCTGGTATCTGTTGAGATTTAAGAAAACACGTTTTATAATTAACCATAACCTATGGAAAGAGTAAGTACCTACTTTACTAATAATGGAGCACCTGCTTTATGACTTTCTCCTATTATCAATATCTGGCAACAGAATGGCGATAAGATGGTAACCAATGGAGCACTCACTGAGTTGGCTTGAGGTTTCTATGTATACAACTTTGACCTCTATGATATGAACAAGATTTATCTCTATCAGATAGATTGAGGCTCTTCGTTGACAGCTAACGAAAGATATAAGTTTGGGAACAACGAGATGGATTCCTACTCTTTCAAATACTCTTATGGTAGGACAGCAATCCCAACCCAAAACTATCAACCACATCTTGACGAGATTAAAGGTAAATTTGATACGATTAAATGATATGACGATACAGAGGTGAAAAAGATACTCTGAAAGTTAGAAAAATCTATCAATATCAAGCCAAAAAAGGAGAAAAACGAAGTAATCCCAGTTCTCACTGAACTACAAAATCAAATAAACGACATCAAAAATCTTATCTGAGGAATAGACACAGAGAGTGGTACATTATCGCTCTGAGAATCGATAAATGAGGTAAAAGATAACTTTACTAAAGAGATTAAATCTATCGAATCAAATATAGCAGGGATGTTACAAAAGATGAATGAAGAGTTGAGTATGGAAGTAAAAAGTCAGTATAAACCAGACGAATTTATTAAACCAGTAAAAGACTTAGACGATAAAGTAGAGACTATGTTTAAGAGTTTCTTAGCTAAAGATATACCTAGTCATATATTAAGTTTATACGATATGAAGATAACAAGAAAGAACGAAGACCCAGATACCGAAGCTTTAAGACAACTAGAAGAAATGTTTTTAAATGATAACGACTAAAAGATGCAATTTATCAAATGAAATGCTTGAGGATGAAGTTACAACGATAAAGGGTATTTTGCTACGTATGCGGCGTTAGCAGCAGCTTATCCTGTTGGACAGGCTTGATGGTTCGCTACTGTAGGGTCAACAGATACCACTTGGGTACGAGATACAGGAACAAACGCTTGGCTTGACTCAGGTACTACACCAACAGTATTCTTAAAACTTAATCAGTCTACGCCCCAAACCATCACAGGCGGAGCACCTACGATAAGCAGACCTTGATTGCTTGCAGCTTATACTGATGGATTACTTTTACTAAACGATACAGCTTCAGATGCAGTAAATACAGCTCAAAATTCACCAACTTTAGATTTTAAGGCTCATTACTGGACATCAACAGACCACTATTCAAATTACTTTTTAGTAAATACTGGTGGTTCGTTTTATATACGTAGAGCAGTAGATGGTGGTGCGTCAGCATCGGTATTTAATGTAGATAGCTCAAGTGTAAGTATCCCTGGAGTTCTTAATTCTAACCAAGCGAACTTAACAACGACTTCATCAGATGGGGTTGTACTTAATTCAAGTACTGCAGCATTAGTAGGAACACCAGTTAGGTATTCTCCTTCTTTAAGGTTTACAGGTAGGGCGTGGAATACAACGACACCAGCTTCTAATACTATTAACTTTATACAAGAAGTCAGACCAGTTAGTGGAGCTACTACTTCAGGTTCTTTATACTGGGCTTACGATAATAATGGTGGTGGCTACGCAGACTGGATGTCTTTATCATCTGCTGGATTATTGACCATATATAACAACAACATAAAAACAACAAATACAGCTGGATTACTTCTTACCAACGACACAGCTTCGGACGCTGTAAATACCGTTCAATATTCCCCAGAACTTCACTTCAGAGGTCACAGATGGACAACCGATACGACAGTAGACCAAGCTAGTGAATGGAGAATATATAATCAGGCAACAAGTGGAACGGCTACAAGTTCTAATATGCTTTATATAGACCACTCAAGAGCTGGTGCAGCGTATGTAAATGCGTTTAATTTATCTTCTGGAGGTTCTGGATATTTTACTGGTGCATTGGGTGCTTCAGGAGCAATAACTGGAATACAAGGAGTTTATTCAAATAGGTCTAATTTAACTACTACTTCTACAGTGGGATTTTGGGCTCAAGAAACGACAGCTTCAACGGCAGGTGTACCAGTAAGATATTCACCAACTTTAGATTTCACAGCACACGCTTGGAATACAACTGCAACAGCTGCGGATAATTCAATTAACTTTAGACAAGAGGTAATACCTGTTTCAGGGACTACTACATCTGGTTCATTAAGTTTCAAATATGACAATAACGGTGGTGGATATGTAGAAATACTGAACTTAGGTAGTAACGGTGGCGTTACTATAAAAGGTGACATAACTCTTGATGGAGCGGTATCAGGTAGAGGCGGCATAAATGCTATTGGAACGATAGTATCAGATAGAGCAGGACTTACAACTACGTCATATACAGGAGTTTTAATAAGAAGTAATACGGCTTCTACGGCAGGTGTCCCAGTTAGATATTCTCCAGCTCAAATATTTACAGCAAGAGCGTGGAATACAACGGTTACTGCAGCGGATAATACTATTAATTTTAAAAATGAAGTAAGACCTACATCAGGAGCTACGACTTCAGGTTCATTATATTGGGGTTACGATAATAATGGAGGAGGATATGCCGATATATTAGCATTAAATAGTGCTGGTTGATTGGTAGTTACAGGTTGAAATCTATATCTTAAATCTACTTGAACAAGTCTTAATTACTGGAAAATATCTCTAGTAAATGGGGCTATTGTATTAACAGATACAGGAGCAACAACAGTACCAACAACAGCATAACCTTTTTAACCTTTAATTTAATTAAAATGCCAATCAAAGAATGAATTAGTCCATCTATCGTATCTATCGATGAGTATAATGTAAAAGAAACCAAAGTCGTTGAAACAATCATCAACAGACAAGAACTTACTGACAGGATTAGAGAAAATGAGGAAGCTATCGCTCTCTACACTTCTAATATCGCAGTGAGAACTAGCGAGAACGAAGGATTACAGGCACTCTTGGATACATTCCCAGAACCTAAAATCGTAGAAACGCCAGTAGTAGAAGAACCAGTTATTGAAGAGCCTCTTGAATAATTTGAAAAAAAGAGTATAATTCACTTACTTTTATATTTTAATTACTGATTATGGATATTACAAAATTATCTCTAGTAGAGTTGAAAGCTATGCACTTTGATCTAAGCAATGATTTACAAGTAATTATCAACGAGATTAGAAACAGAATGCAAGCACCAAAAGAAGTCGTACTAGAAGAAACACCAGTAGCTTGAGGAAGCCCAGTAGAAGAGACAGTAAGAGAACCAAAGGAGGTAGAATGAGAAGTAGTAGAGTAAACATAGAGGGGAGGGTTCTATCCTCTCCGACATTATTTATTTTTTATCTCATACTATGACAGTACCTTGTATCCAAATAGAGAAGCTAACAACTTTATCAGTAATACAGAATCAGATGAGTAAAGACATCGCAGAAATTAAAGAATGTCAGAAAGAAACTAATTTTAAGTTAGATAACCTGTTAGATAAACTTGATAGAAAATATGCTAGTAAATGGACAGAATGGGTAATCAAAGGGTTGATATGAATCATACTTGTTGCCGTTATATGAGCGATGGTATCACAAGTAGTAAAATAATGGTGACTGCTCTGGGCAAAATCTTAAGCCAAAGCCAAACGAAAAGGAGCTGAAACTATCATAAGCTAAAAGAGTAAGAACTCAGTAGTAGTTAAACGAGCCTATGTGATAGGGTGGGTTAGAATCCCACAGTCACCCGATTAAAGTAGTTTTTATTCCTTAATTATATATTATGGATACAACATCACCAGAAAACAGTTTAAATTGGATAGACATCAAAAGTCTGTTAAAGAACATCGCTATTTTCTTTTTACCTATGGCTATCACTCTACTCACAGCAGTACAGTCTGGTCAGGAAATCACCACAGCATTTGTATTAGGTGCAGCTATAAGCTCACTCATAAAATTAAGTGAATATTATTCGAGAGGAAATAACCTACCTAAATAATGGATGATATCTATATTTACTATATTTACTATTTAGATAGATTTATAATTTAACAAATTATATATGCAAAAACCTCTTGAACAATGAAAGATTAACGAGATAAAGCAGTTATCATCTGAGTGAAAAAGTCAGAGAGAGATAGCAAAAATCTTAGGTGTAGGAAAGACTAGTGTAGCAAGACATCAATACAAAAAGGAGGAGATAAAAGAGGTTTTTTCTAGTCAAGAGAAAAAGAAATTAGATTTGATACAACAATATACTCCAGAACAACTTAAAGAGATACTTTATAGATTAAAATTAGATTCTAAACAAAATATAGAAAAAGTTATATGAGAACCATGATATTTAAAGTTCTGATTAGTTAGCGATACTCATCTAGGTAATAAAGAGTGTGCTAGAAACGAACTTTGAGAATTTTATGATATAGCGAAATCTGATTGAGTAGAATGTTTTATGCACTGATGAGATATAGTGGACTGAGATAGTGTATATACAGGTCAGATTTATGAACAAGACAAAATAGGTTTTGATTCACAACTAGAAGATATAATCAAAAGTTATCCTAATATATGATTAGATACTTACTTTATTGGCGGAAATCATGATGAGTCATTTCTAAAAAAGACTGGTTGAGATATAAGTAGAGCTATAAGTGAAGTACGTAAAGATTTAATCAATCTAGGGTTCTATGATGCTAGGATTAAACTTAATGGAGTTGATATCAATCTACATCATGGTGGTTGAGGGATGAGTTACGCAAAATCATATAAAATACAGAAGTTATTAGAGAATATAGATCCTAAGAACCAACCAAATGTGTTTGCTGCGGGTCACCGACATACCGCACTATATGTATTTTATCGTAAGATACATAGTTTTTTACCTTGAGCGTTCTTAAAAGAGAATCTACTTGCTAAAAGATTCAACCTAGATAATACTATAGGAGGTTGGATAATAGAGGTAGAGATAGATAAAACAGGTTGAACTAAAATAGGGATGAAATTTATTAAACTTTAACTATGATGAAACTCGTACTTTATCAAGACAAAAAGAGTTATTGAGTAGCTACCGCTAATAGACGGAACGAGTTTTGTTATGAAACTGAATTAAAACCCATTAGATTCGCTATAGCTGAATGTACTGAAATATGAGCTAAACAATTAGTAGAATTATTTGAAAATAACAAAGAAATGTTTATAGAGATAATAAAGAAAGAGTTAGATATAATATTTAATTTTTACCAATCATAAGATGGCTTGATGTGAAAACTTACATCCAGAGGAGGTGGACTGATTATACATGCTTATTCCTAGATGAGAGAGTATGTCACCAGTAATAGTACATGCGAAAGACTTAATTTCTGAATGTCTAAGATGTAAGGAATGACATAAATGTGAGGATAAACGAGAGAACGTAAGATACTTAGAGAACAATAAATTCCCTAAGAATTTACATCATAACCACACTAAAGATGTCTATGACAATACATAGAGGGTACTGAGAATATAAAGTTTTTAACCTTAACGAGCGAAATATGAAAACTATTACTGACTGCAAACCTACTATCTTAGAAAGAAACAGTGTAATGAGTTGAGAGAACGAAATCATCACTAAACAAGACATAAAAGAACGCTGTAAATGTGTAAACCGCGAATTGTGTTTAGCTATCTTAGATAAGTTGCAAGGTTGAGAATGGAAGGTAGCAGAAGAACTTTTAAATACACTACAGAAAACATGTTAGAATTTCAGAAACAAAATTTAAAAACAGAACTAGAAGAAGTTAATCGTAAGATTGATGAGCTTAAACTACAGTCTTGATTGGACGTACAAACACTCAAACAACTGATAAATGAGCGTGAGAGTATACAAGCAAGGTTAGATTTTAAATCTTAATTTAAAACTATGAAAGTATTTATGCAAACTAATGGAGTGATAAATGAACCAGATAAATTAAATAATTTCTTGTTTGGTGATCTAGGGATAGATATAGATAGTTTACCACATATACCTAAATGAATAATCCCACAATTTAATCAGTATGCTTACAGTAAAACTAAATCATGATGTACGTTTGTTAATAGTTATAGACAAGCGTGTTATATAGCGTGAATACAACCTACAACACAAGATTATCTAGATTTAATAGATTATGCTACCAGTACAGTACATTATATACCATGAACACCACGATGAGTTAGTTGAGCGATAGATATAGTAAGAAAGTTTATCAAAGAGCGTAATGGGATAGATTTGATATCTTTTAAGACATTACGAAGTAGTCCAGAATATTCTGATCTATTAAAAAAATGATATCCAGCTATATTTAGTTATCAGGGTAATTATGCTTATAATAAAGATTATCAGGTGGATAATGAATTAAACGGATCTAAATTTGGTGCTACTACTTACTGACATTGTACATTACAAGAGTTAGATACATGAGTTATGTATGTAAATGATTCATCTTCTGGTAATACATATAACAGATATAAGATAGACCAGTTACCAGCATTATTTCAAAACTCAGTATATAATTGTAATGTTTATTTCTTTATCAAAACACCAGAAACTATCGATAAAGACAAGATAAAAAGGACAACACAACTAAGAGCTAACTGTCAGCAAATCTCAGATTTATGTACAGCATCTAAAACACTAAGCAATGATAGTATATTCCAGAGTCATATAGATGAAACTAAGCAAATTATGTTAGCAAAAATAATTGATTGTAATCAAATACTTAAATAATAAGAGTAAACATAAAATAGCCCCCGCTAGTGATAGCGAGGGTTTTTTTAATTAGCGATTATTACCTTGTTTTTTTATATTTCCATAGGTATACATCCTCTAGCAGGACAAAATCGTATACCTATGTCGGATGCCTCTATGATTTTCACATAGTGTTTTTGGGAGACTCTATCCGAAATAGTCTATCCAATCTATAGGCTTGTATCAGTGCATAGAAACCAATACTACCTAGTCTATCACCCACCAGTCTTTACGGACTAGCGGGGAGAATAACTAATCTTTCCAAGTAATTCATTTTACTGCCCACATTTGAGCTGTCTGCATTTCTGTAATAGCGACAGACAATAATCTACTCTGTTCGTTTCTTTGGTCTGCTCTTAATTCATTAAGCAAATCAATAACTTTAGCACAAAGTGTTTTTACTTCTGTTACTTTCTCGTCTCCAGATGGATTAAATGTTAATCCGACTGCTTTCATTCCATAAGTTAATTCGTTCATAGCATAAATAATAAAAAGATAAAAGGATTGTATTGGTTGGTAAGTAGAGAGATAGATATAGCAACGGCACCGTGCAGGAGTCGAACCTAATTTTATCGCTAACTATATCTATCTTTATACCTACCAATCTGTATTAACCTCTCACGGATGTTTGTTGTCCTTGCTAAGTGATTTGACATCACGAACTGAATCGCATATCTCGTCCAGACTTATACCAGTATCGATGCTACATTTCAACCGATACCTATTGCAGTTTTTATCACATCCTTGATGGAAGTAGCTCATTGTAATGTGATTGAGAGATGTTATTATACTGCCAACCTATTGGTTTATTTTCGGGATTAGTCTACTCGTGATAACTTTCTACCACACATTGGACAATAACAAGTATAGTCTTCTATATCTATACAATCGCAGTATCAACAAGTATAGTCTCCATTCTTATTCTTATTGACTTTGGCTACCTGCTCACTTGGCTCAAC
>CAIOXR010000053.1 GCA_903862375.1 uncultured bacterium | reverse complement strand
AGTAATAGTATATAGATTATCGGTCTTTTCTTTATATGGGTATCCTTTATCTATTATCTCTTGTTTTGTTAATGGGAAGTGGTCGTTTATGACTGCTTCATTGTATCCGAATGGACATAGTTCGTATGGGAAGAATTCACCATACTTGTATACCCTTCCTTTACTATCTATGTAGGGCATGTCAGACATATGTTGTTTTATCTTATCTACTAATTCAAAGTATTCTTCTTTTGTGTATTGTTTGTTTAAGATGCAATATTGTTTGTTTTTTAAGCCGATGCAGGAGAAGAGGTTGGAGGAGGATTGGCAAAGATCAGAATATTCTACCGTATCTAATGAAGGCTTACCTTCAATTATAAATTTAATATTCTGACTATTTTCAGAGCCACCATGTGCATGTTCGTATACCAATTCAGCCTTCATAAAACTTGTATCCATTGAATCTTTTGATTTCACAACCCTATACCCATAATTAACATTCTCTGATCCATAACTATTAAATAAAAACTTACAATTACTACTGTCTCTAATTACATCCCCCGTAGAATTTAGACAATTAACTATTCTCGCATACTTCCTTGGAAACTCTAACGAAAACTCCCAAAATTCATCAAATGTCTTTTGAATAAAATAGAAACTCCCCATATTAAACTCTTTCATCTTTTCTTTGTATTCTTCTTTATTATATTGTTTATTCCAAATACAATGTGTTTTATTTTGTAAGTTAACACAACCAAAACAATCTTGGCAATTATTACAATCCAACATGAAGTTGCAGTTTATGCAGTTTATAGACCAATATGAATATTTACATTTATAATTTTTTAAAATATTAATACTCTGGTAGATTATTTCACTTTCTGTTGCATTAAAAGAATCTATAATTTGTTTTGATTTATCTACATTATTTGAATAATAAATATCCTCACTATCCCATAATATTGAATAAGATAAATAAACATTCTTAGAGCTATCTACAAAGTTTGCATATTCTGAATTTATACATTCTCCTATATGTCTTATACTTTGCCTTGGAACTTTATTAAATAATTCTTTAAATTGATTAAAAAAACATTCAGAAAAATTATAACTTTTTTCATATGTTCCCGCTTCCCAATTATCACTTTTCCAACAATCAGGACAATATACTGGAAATATATTATCTTTACTATACATGCCAATTATACTTTTCTCACACATATCACACTTTCTTTTATAGAGTGATCGTTCATTCCTCCATATCATTCTACGGACAAACCTACAGTGAGAACAAAAAGTAGGAGGTGGTACTTTGATCTTTTCATAGAACAAAAAATCTTCAGGCTCGATTATGAAGTCAATCTTGCAATTCTGACAGTTTTTTGTTTCTTGTCTGTATTCCATATTATATTACTTCTTGTTGATAGCACTTCTCACAGTATATAATCTCAAGTCTATCAGGTGAATAACCTGTTTTAAATTCTTCTCCGCATGAATTATCGCCATGAATATGCTTACATGTATTTTTATAAATCCCTGTTATGTCGCCTTCCCCATTACACATACATTTTCTTTTAAATAGAAAAATTTTTAATCTATCTTTAATTCTTTTTTCATAACGACAATCATTACAAAAAATAGGAATAGGTAAATTCTCTTTTTTATAAAAAATAAATTCATTCTCTATTATTTTATAAGCACTTTTACATTGACTGCACTCAATTACTTCTTCTAGTATATTTTCATATATATCATTTATATCGTCAGGAACATCACCAATCTTTTTTGTAATAGTATATCGTCCTTTTTCAACTTCTATCCACGGATAATTGAATTTAGATGCATCCTCTTTATTCATTTCAAAATGTTGAATAGCAATCGTATTGTTATATCCAAAAGGAGATAATTCTACAGGAAAATATTCTCCATATTTATAAATATTTCCTTTTCTATCTAAATAAGGCATATCATCCATATGTTTCTTTATTTTCTCTATCATTTCAAAGTATTCTTTTTTTGTATATTGTTTATTTAAAATACAATACTGTTTTTTCTTCAAGCCAACACAGCCAAAACAATCTGAGCAATTTAATAAGTACATACTATATTCAATATTCTTACATGCGGGCCAACAACTCAAAGAGAATTTAATATTAAATGAATGATCACCACACATTACTGTTTCATAATGTAATTCCATACCAAAACCCCATGTATTTGCATCATAACAATCTTTATTCTTAGGAACACCCATATACTGACAATATCTCATATTTTCACTTTCTCGAATAATATAACTATCATTTACATCCTTACAATCAGTTATATAAGAACCAGTAGAATCAATACTTCTCAATCCTTGATGATTTTTATTTGGCTGAGTGAGCCAAAAATTTCTTGAAATTTCTTTAATTCTTAAAACTCCAGAAGTAGTATTTAATTTCATTTTGTCAATTTTTATTTTATATTCTTCTTTTGTATACTGAACATTAAAAATACAATATGATGATTTTCTTAAATTTGTACAACCTATACAATCATTACAGCCTAAACAGTCACGACAGAACCATAAATTACTTGACTCAACAGACATTATAGTAAAATGACATTGATAACAACTCTGCAACCAAAATGATTCATAGCATCTTTCTGAATGATTTACATGGGAATTATCTATACAATCTTTTGAATAATCAGTATATTGATTGTACATAGAATCTTCTGAATAAGAAGAAGCAAAGCAAAGATAACAATTTTTTAATCCTGTTGCATTTGCACAATATGGGCTATTGACCATCATTTGAGTTCTCATAGCCAAGACTGGAACATTCATCTCCATTTGATTAAATTGTTCAAAAAATGTTTTAGAAAAATCATAGTCTAAAGCATAATCTTCAGCATTCCATTGGTCACTATGCCAATTTTCATGAGAAATAATTTTTTTTTTACATTCTGTAGGATATAAAGAAAAAATATCTTTCCCCGTAAAAGCATCTTTTATCTTAAATAATTTTTTTTCATTTCTAAAAGAAAATCTCCTTTCAGCTCGACAATATTGACAAAAAGTTGGTGGAGGAACTTTAATCTTTTCATAAAATAAAAAGTCTTCAGGTTCGATATTGAAGTCATTTTTACAATTCTGACAGTTTTTTGTTTCCATACTATAAGCTTACATTTATAATGTAATTTTGTCTATATTACTCAATTATAGTCATATCTTTAGCACTTATTTCTTTATCTATATAATCAGGATAATCTTTCTTATTGCGCAATAAAATAACACTTATTATTCCGATTATAATGACAAAGATAAGTCCCAGCCATGAATAAGTACTTTTATCTAGAGAACTTACTCCTGAAGCATTTGCTGATAAATCATTCAAATTTATAACTTCTTTATACCCTTCTTTTTCATTTACTTGTTTAATATCATCTTTTTTATTAATATTTAATTCTGTTTGATTATTTTTTTCTTGAGATATACTAGTATCAAAATATTTTGTATTTTTTTGAATCTTATTTGGATAACTCGCAAATATTTCTCCAGAAGAATTCATGATAGTTATTGAATTTAAATCATCAAATGTAAAACCAGTAATCTTAGGTGATAATTTTAATTTTTTATTTGGTAAAATTATCATCCCTTCTGGTATCACGAAAGAATGATTACTACCTTTAATTATCCATTTATAAAGAGCTATCTCATAATTTGAATTATTTTCTATCTCTATATATGGATCACTCAGTGTGCCAACTGAAAGTATATTCACCCCAGAAGATATAACTTTAATAGTTACTCTATCTGTAGCAATCGGAATAGTTTCAAAAATATTATTATAATAAGAAAGAGTAACTACATAATCTCCTGGATATTGATAAAAATAATCAAAAGGATCAGAAATTGCTCCTTCTTTACTCATACCATCACCAAAATTCCAAATAAATTTTCCTAAAATAATCTTTTCTTTTTTAGTACCTGTAGTAATATGGTCAATACTGAAAGGAATCGTAGCAGTAACTGTTTTAGGAATTATAATTTTAGTAATAATTTTAAAATTTTCTATTTCTTTTTTAGGTGTACTTGATGACGAATAACTACCACCACCCGAACTAGTACTAGAGCTAGAAGTGGAACTAGAATCTGAAGAAATATTATTATCTATATTTATAGATTCAGAATTTTTAATCTTAGGTGTAGGAGATGCAATGACCCAATTACCACTAGAATCTTTCCCTATACTTTTACCTTCTGTCGGGTTCGGAGCACATATTCCACCACAATCAGTAGAATCTCCCCATCCTATCTTATCCACAACATTTCCTTCACTATTCTTCAGTTGAATAGAATTTGATTCAGTTAAAGTTAGACCATCATAAACAATATCTGAATTACTTAAACTATTTTTCGAAATAATAAAATAACTATTTGCTTCAATACTTTTTCCTTGAAAGTTAGTCTTTGATACAAGAGAACCATAACTTGCCCCAGTCGAAGTCTTTCTCTGTATATACCAATCAGTTAGATCAACAGAGCTAGTATCATTATTATATAATTCGATAAATCTTTCTTCTGTAGGATTAATCTCTATCTCATTTATAGATACACTTGCTTGTGCTTTATTTACAAAAACATAAAATACAATTATTAAACAAATTATATATTTTACACTTTTCTTAATCATAAAATGATAAATTAATTATTCTAATACTTTCCGAAGGACATCCTCTGGGACTTCCCTTTTCACTTTTGGTTTTTGCCAAGAATCAGTATCGTTTACATCTTTTTCTATAACCTTATCTTCTATCACAGGATCTTCTTTTTTTGGAATGTTATAAGAAGCTACTGGTGGTACAAATTCTTGTTTATCAATATTCTCAGAAACTATATCTGGTCTTTTGTATTCTTCTTCCTCCTCTTTTGGTTTAGTATATATTTCTTCTATGATTTCAGGTTCTTTCTTATTATCATCTATAATTATTTTAGATTCCTCTTGTTTTTCTTCTATAACCATCTCAGGTACTGGAGTAGGCTCTACATTTTTTATTTCATCTTCAATAATAGGTTCCACTTCTTTAATAAAAGGAATTTCTTCTATTACAGGAGGAATAATCTCTTCTTCTTCTTTTTTATCTTCAACTTCTACTTCTGCTACCTGATTAGTGTGATTCACTGTTCGTGCTAATAAATCTTTCAAAGATGATTTCTTTTCTTCAGAAGCTTCTTTAGTAGGAATAACAAATTCTTTTTTTATTTCTTGATTATCTTGTCTCTTAAGGGAAGAAAGAGAAATTGGTACAGGAACTTCTTTCTTGACTTCAAATATTTCTTCTTTATTTAAAGAAGCCACATCATCCTCTTTATTCAAACCAATTTTTTGTAATAAACCTTTTAATAATGGTGAAGGGCCAGTATGTTTTTTCTCCACTTTAACATATGGTAATTTATTCTGGTTAAATTTTTTATTATTATTTGGGTTGTAATTTTTTGTTACATTGGTGTTATTTTTAATATTACCATTTATCCTATTCATGGGTAATGACTTTTGATCGGTCTGTTCTTGGTTTTTAGATACTTTAAAATTAGTATCAGTTACGGCAAATTCTATACCAAGTGCTGCTAAAGGTGAAGTTGAAACTTTTTCTTCTTGTCTAGAAGAACGAGAAGCGACGAAACCAGTCTCTGGTTTTAACTCTCCACTCTTAATCTTAAACATACAATCTTTACAATATACCGGTCTACCCTCTTGCGGCTCAAATGGTACCATTGTAGACTTTTTACAATTCGAACAATCAGCTTTATATTTTGCTTCACCTTCTCCAACTTGAAGCATTCCACTCCATTTAGATATTTCATCTTCTACTTCTTGGCGTGGACGAGTGTAGAGCTTACGAGAAGATTCAACAATCTTATCTTTAACACCGGAGGAAGGATCTACCTTAATAGGAGGAAGAGTCGTAGCTGAGAAAGGACGACTAGTTACTCCATTTATCATAAGCTTTAAATAGACATGAAAGTTTGGTAAATTTACTAAATCCTGAGCAGTAAATTCGGGTTCAAATTCTTTTTCTAGAAAATCCGCGTCATCCGCTCCAACTCTAAATATAATCATTGTACCAACGTTACCAAAAACTGCATCACGAACTTTTGAACCATCTTTATTTTCAAGCTGAGCAGTATACTGATGGGCTACAGTAAGATTCAATCTATACTTACGAGCTTCTGATAAGATATTTGCAAACGAGTCTGTCGCAAAATTCTGAAATTCATCAACATATAGATAAAAATCTTTACGTTCTTCCTCGGGAATACGAACACGCTCCATAGCAGCAAGCTGAATCTTTGTGATAATCATACCTCCAAGCAAAGCAGAATTATCTTCACCAATACGTCCCTTAGAAACGTTGACTAAGAAAATTTTACCTTCATTCATAATATCAAAAATATCGATAGTAGATTTCGGTTGTCCAACGACGTTTCGGATAATAGAAGTAGAGAGAAATTGTCCAACTTTATTCTGAATTGGAGCTATGGCTTCATTTCTGAATTGTTCACGCCATTGCTCATACTCATGGACCCAGAAAGCTTTCACTACTGGATCTTTTAAATTACTTATTATCATTTGACGATAATCTTTATCAACAAGTAGACGAGGAATTCCCAATAGTGTAGTGCCAGGAGTATCAAGCAATGCTAAAATTGCATTATTCAAAATATATTCCATACGAGAACTCCATGCATTTGCCCAAATTTTAGTAAAGATCCCCATAAGACCAGATGCTACCAAGTGCTTATATTTAGGATCATCTAACTGAATGACATTAAATCCAATATGAAAATCAGTATCTGCAGGATTAAAATAAATCACATCTTTAGTTCTATGATCTGGTATAAGATGAAGAATTTCTTCAACAAGTTCTCCGTGGGGATCAACAACACAAACACCTTCACCATTTTGAATATTCTGAACAATCAGATTTGAAAGTAGAACTGATTTACCAGTACCTGATTTACCAAGTATATACATATGTTGACGACGATCCTTTCGCCTAATGCCAAAGATATCTTCACTATTACGAAAATTCGTTTTAGCAAAGTAAGTTATATCACGATTATGAGGAATTTCTTTTTCCATATATTAGTTCTATTATACCTTGATTTAATAAAATAAAAAAGGGCACTATAACTATTTTAATATTTAAAATATAAAAAAAATTTAAAAAAAGCATAAGAAATCAATTCAATTTATAATGCTTTTTTTATTTAAAATAGAAGAATGTAATTCTTCGCCTTTATATGATTGTCCCATTATTATTTCTATATTATTTAATTGTCCAATTTTAATTTTATTATTTAAATCTTCTTGTAATGCACTTTGATCATAACCCAAGAATATAATATCGGGCTTCACTTCTTTAAGTATATTAAAAGTTCCTATTTTAAGATCTCCAAGAAAAACCAAATCAATATCCTTAATTTCTAAAAGGTTTCGAATTCTATTTACTTCGTTATTTTTTGGTAACTTTCCTTTTAGTTCTTTGACAACTCTATCTCGAGCGACAACTGCTACAAGATGACTCCCCTTTTCTTTGGCTTCTTTTATAAAATGTAAATGACCATCATGTATACCATCAAACACACCAAAAATTAATATTTTTTTTGAATTCATAAATTTAACATTAAACTATTTCGTGCATCATCCACTCTTTATAAGGATGATTAATTCTTCTCACGTCTACCCCAGCTATTAATGGTACACTATAAGTGTGATTTTCTGATATTATCTCATTTACATCTTCAAGTTTAGCTTCAAAGGTAGTTACTAAAAGCATAGCTTGAGATACACACTTTAAATCTCCTTCCCAATTATAGCATGATGATATAGGCCAAAAATCAACACAGGCAGCTATTTTCTTACTTACTATCAAGCCACCCAGTCTTTGTGCTTCTTCCATATCTTTACATGTTGTATATATAAATACCATAAAATATATTGATAATTAGCTACGACCTTTATATATCAATTGTAACACTACAAGTAATTTTGTAAATAAAAGATATTTAACTTAAATTTTCTTGATAACATTTTTCACAAGCTATATTCTTATAATCCCATTCTTTCGGATAATATGCTTCTATTTCTTTACTGCAATAAAAACAATTATATTTATCTGTATCTAATACTGTAGAATATTTTATTAAATCTTTAATTCTTTCATCAAAATGTTTTCTAGGTAAGGGAATATTATTCTGTTTATAGAAATTAAGTTCATTATTTGAAATATTAAATCTCCAGCCAGTTTCAGGACATATCAATGGTTGCGAACAGATAGAATCATCTATATCATTTATGGAGTCTGGTAGTTCACTTGTAGACATACCATCTATATGATTTTCATCCATATCCTGCCAATAACCTCCAAGTCTTAAAATATCTTCTTTGGTGGTTTCAGAAAAATATAAAATACTGGTTGATAAATTATATGGACCTGGACTCATAGAGTAAGGCAAGAACTGACCATACTCAGATCTTATTTTCATATCTTTTATTATTTCATCTTTAAATTTTTCATATTCTTCTTTTGTATATTGCTTGTTTAAAATACAATACTTTTTCTTTTTAAGTCCAACACAGCCAAAACAATATTCACAGTCTATACAAATATCTAAATACTCGGAAAATCTTGAAGAAGACCAATTTGAATATTTAAGATTATATGCATTTACACATCCCTGACAATTACCAACAAGTTCTGCATACCAACAGCCATTCGCATTTAAATTACTCTTATGTTTAAATCCTCTAATACAATTTACAGAGTCTTCAGAATCAGAAATAGTGTTACAATTAATACAATTATTTGTATTAAGTAAATTATTACCAGTAGAATTATAAGCTTTCAAATTAAAATTAAGTCTATGTATTGCCTTATCCATAAGCATTACTTCAAATTGTTTTTTAAAAGATTCTACTGTTGAAAAATATCCTAAATTAAATGATTTTATTATTTCATTATATTCATCTTTGGTATACTGAACATTCTCTATACAATAATTTTTCCCTCTTAAATTTGAACACATAAAACAATTCTGACAATTACGACAATCAAAAAGAAAATATGAATCAATACAATCTTTTGAATCTCTAGAATAAGAAAGTCTATATGAATTTATACAATTTAAGCAAGAAAAGCATCTTTCAGAAGAAAAACAAATAACCATATCTATAGAATTTTTCACTTTTAAACCCCGATATGAATAAAGTAAATCTTCACACTCTTCCATTGATCGAGATAAATAGCAATTCTTTGAATTCCAAACATCGTCACAATAATCACAATTCGTATTATTCGTACCATTCTGATGTGGGTGAGGAACTTTCTCTTGTAAAGATTGTAATTGTTTAAAAAATGATTCACTGGAATCATATTTTACTCCATAATTCATAGCATCCCACTTATCACTATGCCATTCTTTCAAAGAATAAATTGGATACCTGCTGTTTTCGGGTAATACTGTAATAATACTTTCTCCAGATAGAGATGATTTACCTTTTCGAAATTTACCAAATAACCAAAATGATAATTGTTGTCGAGCTAGACAACTAGAACACACCAAAGAATCTTCTAAACCTATTTTTTCACTTAAAGATTTTTCAATACTAGTTATAATAAATTCATTATTACAATGCTTACAGATATTATTCATAATTCTTATTATATTAATGGCTCAGCTCCTTTCTTCTCTTCAATTGATTCATTGGATTTTGAATTATTATTTTCATTATTATCATTATTATTGTCGGAAGAGTGATCTTCTTTTTTACCTGTAATTGCTGCCTTTTCTTGAGCACTACGTATAATAGTAGCTTCTTCTTCTGCAATTAACTTCTGTGCTTCTCCTGCAGGAATAGAATACTTACGACGAGAAGCTTCTATCACCCTAATTCTATATGAAGGATGAGTAGCAGGTAAAACTTGAAGAGTCTCAGCTGAGAATGGGTCATAACTTTCTCCATCTATTGTCATTTTAATATAAAATTCACCAACCCCTAGATTTATCATATCTTTAACATCAAATACAGGGGCAAACTCTGGCTTTAATTTTGTAGCATCATCTCCTCCCACACGAAAAGAAATGATAGAACCTACATTTCCCAAAACTGCTTGCTGAACCTTAGGAAGCAACTGAGCAATATATTGGTGAGCAATAATAAGATTAAGACCATACTTACGAGCCTCTGAAAGAATGTTTTCAAAAGTATCTGTCACAATATTCTGGAACTCATCAACATAAAGATAAAAGTCTGCACGATCTTTAGGTTCAAGTTTTGCACGGGCCATACCTGCCTGTTTAATCTTTGTAAGGAACATTGCACCAAAAAAAGAAGAATTCTCTTCTCCTATTTTACCTTTTGAAAGATTAATGAGAAGAATCTTTTGTTCATTCATTATTTTTTCTAAATCAATTTTATTTTCTTTCTGGCCAAAAATATTTCGAAGCATGGGATCAGAAAGAAACTGTCCAAGTTTGTTGACAAGCGGAATGATAGCATCAGTATCAAATTTCTCAGACCAGTCCGCGAATTCTATTGCCCAGAAGCGTTTGACCATATCATCTTCGATGTACTCTACAACTTTCTGACGATAATTTCTATCTGTAAGCATGCTTATCATTCCACGCATTGTAGAGTATGGATAATCTAGCAAAGCTAGAACGGTAAAACGGAAAACGTGCTCAAGACGAGGAGTCCAGTTAGCACCGAACTGCTTACGTAAAACTTCAATTAAGCCCTGAGTAAGTTGATGTTTGAATGTCGGATCAATATTTGAAAGTGGATTAAATGAAGATGGAAAATCTACATCCCCTGGGTCTATAATACACACATCTTCAATACGATCTTCAGGAATAAAATTCAAAATATCATCTATAAGCTCTCCGTGTGGATCGATGATACAAACACCATGACCATAAGCAATATCTTGACGTATCATTAATTCTTGAAGTTTTGACTTACCAACACCAGACTTCCCTATAATATACATATGACGTCTACGATCAATTCTCTTTATTCCAAACACAAATCTCTTCTCTTCTAAAGAAGCTACATAATTCGTACGGCCGATAAAAGCCACGTCACTAGGATCTACCCTCCCTAGTGTAGGCAAATCAGGTGGCGGGGGAGCAAACTTAATTATCTGAATTTTGTTTGGTTTATTTAATGCCATATATCTAGTTTCTATTGTATCAAATTAAAAGAAAAAGTATAATAGATACATACGATGCATAAAAATAAAACAGCTAAGCTAAAGAATACAAAAGTTTTATCAAATAAAAATTCTTTATTAGAAGAAAAGAAATTAATAGAACAAAAAGAATCTTTATTATTAGAGGAAGAAGGACTAATAGATCAAAAAGAATCTATTATTTCCCAAGAAATTAAATTAATAGAAAAAAAAGAATCACTTTTAGAAAAAGGCGAGGAGTATCTAGAAAAAGGTAAAAAATACATAGAAAAGCTTGGCCCAGGTCTTATAACAGGTGCAGCAGATGATGATCCATCTGGTATAGCTACATATTCTCAGACAGGAGCACAATATGGTACAGGTCTTATATGGCTTGCTCTCTGGACTTTCCCACTTATGGCAATTATTCAAGAAATGTGTGCTCGTATAGCGCTTGTCACCGGAAAAGGTTTAGCCTCAAATATTAAATACTCTTATTCTAAAAAAATACTCTATGCTTGTACAATTCTACTTTTTGTTGCTAATACTTTAAACATAGGTGCAGACCTCGGAGCGATGGCAAAAGCCTTCCAGCTTATAATTCCATCACTACCATTCTTTTTGCTTGTTATTGGATTCGGTATACTAGGATTAGTATTACAAATATTTATTCCTTATCAAAAATATAGCAAATATTTAAAATGGTTAGTCATCTCGCTTTTCTCTTATATTGCAACTGGTTTGATAATTCATATGAATTGGCTAGAGCTTATTAGAAGCAGTATACTACCAAGTTTAGCCTTTTCTAAAAACCAAATTCTTCTTATGACAGGTATTCTGGGAACAACTATTTCACCATATTTATTCTTCTGGCAAACATCACAAGAAGTGGAAGAAGAAATAAAAGAAGGCAAAACTACTGTGCACCTAAGACATGGAACAAATCCTTCTGAAATTAAAGAAATGAGAAAAGATGTTTGGACAGGAATGTTTTTATCAAACTTAGTGATGTTTTTTATTATTGCAGTATGTTCAAGTGTCCTATTTAAAAATGGAATTACAAATATCGCAACAGCAAATGATGCAGCATTAGCGCTTGCACCATTTGCAGGAAGATGGGCAACGACATTATTCGCTATTGGAATAATCGGAACTGGAATGCTTGCGATACCAGTACTTGCAGGCTCTGCATCATATGCGATATCTGAAAGCTTTGGATGGAAAGAAGGTCTATATCATAAACTCAAAGAAGCTAGGTCTTTTTATGGCATTATCGCTATTTCGATAATTATAGGAATTATTATTAACTTTATCGGTATCGATCCGATAAAAGCATTAATATACTCTGCTATAGCAAACGGTATAGTAGCACCCATAATCCTCGTATTTATTGTGCACATAAGTGGTAACCATAAAATAATGGGTCACTATAAAAATTCAAAAATAAGTAATATTGTAGGTTGGATTACAACCATACTGATGGGAATCACAGCCATAGCAGCTATAATTTCTTTGTTTTAAATTGTGGACCCTACAGGAATCGAACCTGCTACCTCCTCATTGCAAATGAGGCGCTCTAGCCAGATGAGCTAAGGGCCCAAATAAAATTGTTTAAGCTAATTAATATTAAATTAACCATTTCAACCAACTTATAATATCTTACCTTATTTTATATTTTTTGCAACTTT
>CAIOXR010000052.1 GCA_903862375.1 uncultured bacterium | reverse complement strand
ACTCCAAAAGCAACGACAGCAGATAACATAAAATAAACATTATAGTGATCAGTTAACAAGTAAAGGATAAAAATATTAACTAAAGTACCTATTAACCCTACACAAGTAAATTTTACAAATTCAAATATTACTTTTCGTTTATAAGGAAGATATTTCATTAAATTCTCTAAAAAATAAAATATCTCTTTTATCCCCGCTTTACTTTCACCAACAGTGCGATTGGTAAAAACTATTGGAACTTCAACAATGTTCTGACAATCTAACTTTATTAATAATTCAAGTAATATTTTAAATCCCTTAGGATTAATTTCTTTATTAATTAGTAAATCTTTCCTAAACATAAAGAAACCTGACATAGGATCTCGTACTTCAGTAAACACTCGAGCTAAAATCGTAGAACTTTTAGACAAAATTTTTCTGTATAAATTCCAACCTTTAATCCCTCCTCCATTTATATACCTACTACCAATAACAAAGTCGGCTCCATTTATTATTAATTCATACATATCATTTATCTTTTCCACTGGGTGACTTAAATCTGCATCCATAACACAATAAATATCTCCTTTTGCAATATTAAATCCTTCAATTACTGCTGATGAAAGACCAAGCTTACCTTTCCTGTGTATAATTTTTATATTATTATATTTCCTAATGATATTTTCTACTTCATTACCAGTCCCATCTGGAGAATTATCATCTACTACTATAATTTCTCCATTTATATTATGTCTAATAAATTCTTCTCTTATTTTACTTATAAGTTCTTTGATATTTTCTTTTTCATTATAAGTTGGAACTACTAAACTAATTTTCATATATATTATTTTAAATAAAAAGAAATTAATTATTAGATTGTCTCTACCGTTATGGTATTTGCAGAATTATCTTTCTTCTCAGGAGAAGAACATGCAACAATTACAACTTTATCACCCTTGCTGACAATTTTATTCTTCAAACAATGATTTCTTATATTTTTATATGCTTCATTTATCTCTTTATATTTATTTATCAAGACAGGTACACAACCAAAAGAAACATGCATCTGATTAGAAGTTACTACATTTGAAGTAACTGCTATTATCGGAGACACAGGCTTATGACGAGAAATCATCCGAGCAGTAAATCCAGTCTTTGTCAGTGCTATTATCACTTTTGCATCTACATCATGTGCTATCTTTATCACAGAACCTGTAATAGAATCCGTAATACTACGCTCTCCTCTTTTCATTGTTGGAATTAATTTCCTCTCTGGATAATTTGATTCTACATCAAAAGCAACCCTGCTCATCATTTTAACTGCTTCTACTGGATACATACCTAACGTTGTCTCCTCTGAAAGCATCACTGCATCAGTGCCATCAATAATTGCATTTGCAATATCAGAAACTTCAGCACGAGTAGGAACTGGATTCTTTATCATAGACTCAAGCATTTGAGTTGCAGTAATTACAAACTTTCCTGTATCATTACACTTCTTTATAAGCATTTTTTGAATCATTGGAACTTTCTCGGCTGGTACTTCCATAGCTAGATCTCCGCGAGCAACCATAAGTCCATCACAAAGATTAAGTATCTCATCTATATTCTTCACTGCTTGTGGTGTCTCTATCTTTGCTATTATTAATGCTTTTGATTTTCTTTTTTTTAATATACTGCGAAGGTCTACTACATCTTGTGGTGTTCTCACAAACGAAAAAGCAAAAAAGTCTACATTGTTCTTTATACCGAAATCAATATCTTTTATATCTTTCTCCGTGAGAGATTTGATAGATAAATCAGAGTCAGGAAGATTCACACCGCGTCTACCTTTGGTATCTCCTCCTACTAATATTTTACATAATACTTCATCGCCTTTTACACTTACAACTTCAAATTTCTTTTTACCATCATCAACCATTATTTTATCTCCCTTTTTAACTTCTTTTGGAAAAAGTGGATAGTTAATAGAAACTTTCTTCAAATCACCAATTATCTTTTGGGTGGTAATAGTTATATTATCCCCAGCAATTAATTCTACTCTCTCTGTACTAAACTCCCCAAGACGAATTTTAGGCCCAGACAAATCTTGCATAATAGCCCCCCTTAAACCAGTATTCTTCATTGCAATTTTAAAATTATCTACTTTTTCTTGATGTTCTCTAAAATCACCATGTGAAAAATTCAAACGAATAACGTTCATACCTGATTCCAAAAGAGAAGTGAGCTTTTCTACTGATGAAGTCACAGGACCTATAGTCGCCACTATTTTAGTTTTTTTAATCATATATTGTGTATTAAATTAGTAAATTAAAATAAAAGAATCTTACAAAATAAGATTAATATATATGTATATTATCATAATAAATACCAAAAATCAAAAATGCCTACAAGCATCTGTAGGCATTTTCTTTTAAGTTCTACTCTCCTCTTATAAGACGAAGTACAAGTAATATTATCGCCACAACAAGAAGAACGTGAATCAAACCTCCTGTAATATGAAAAGCTAGGAATCCAGTTAACCATAATACAAATAAAACTATTATCAATATTTCCATATAATTTTTATTCTTTATCAGTAAATACCACAAGTCGACTATTATGGCTTTTAAGAATACTATTCCAAGTTCCCGTACAAGTTATCAGGTTAAGATGTATCTTCCCATCTGTAGAAGTAAAAATATTTGTCGCATTTGCACTAAAATCATATTTAGATATTTTATGAACAATAAAAATTGTTGCATTGCCTTTATTATTTATGATAGTTACTTTATCACCAATCTTTATCTTGTGTAAATTATCAAATACGGCTGGGGCTCCATTTTTGAATCCTGAGTGCCCATCAATAACTGAACTACCTATAACTCCAGGGATAGGACCTAGGTTATACCATCCTGTATTAGAAGATTTAAGAGGTAAATCCATCGCTCCATCTTTAGTAAGACCCACAGGATCAATATTAGAATTCACTTTAATACTTGGAATTATTAATTTAAAAGGTAAACCTAATACTTCCTCATTCCCTATATTTATAATCTTAGCTTCAGCAATATTTGATATTAGTGAGTATTCATTATTTTTTTCCATTCTAACTGAAATACATAAAGTAATTCCAAAAATAAATACAAAAAATATAAATAAGATCGATATAAATATTTTTTCTTGTTTAGTAGGTTTTTCAACAACACAATCCGTTACATCAACCCCTTTGAAAATAGGAATGCTTTTTTGCTTTGGTTTATCTTCATCATAAAGACCTATGCTCTTCCCGACTATTTGATTAAGAACTCTTGCTTCTTTTTTCATATT
>CAIOXR010000051.1 GCA_903862375.1 uncultured bacterium | reverse complement strand
TTTGCACCCATATGCTACCCCCTTGAATGTAGCCCAACTCATATTATACACTAGTATCTATGAGTGGACTAGTTTTTGGGGGGCACGTCATTATGGCAGCTTGTCCGGCGATTTAAAATAGTATATAGTTAAGATACTCAACATCAAAGCGGAGCCCGGGTTAAACTTTTTAAGCAAGCTATCAAAATGACCAGGACAAAATTAGTAACGAGAATCTCGGATACCCCAATATTATTGAATTAATACAAGGAGCATATGGCTAGAAAAATTAATTACGACGACTGGTCCAAAGAAGAATTAATAAAGGAGCTTCGCCATATTAAAGAAACAAAATATGGCCTTGTTTGGCATAGAGATTTACCGCAAGAAAAGATTGACACCCTTATTAATCCTGACGCACGAACTCCAAGTGAAATGTTCCCTAATGAAATGGCTGGTAGACCTTTTCCAATATTGAAAGAAACACAAAATAAAGAATTAAATGGGGATAAAGATAAACCAATTAATTTACTCATTGAAGGTGATAACTATCACACACTTGCAGTTTTAAATTTTACACACCAAGAAGCAATTGATTTAATTTATATAGATCCGCCATATAATACCGGTAATGATGACTTTATTTATAGCGACAAAATTAAAAGTGATTACGTCCTCAGTGACGACCCATTTAGACATAGCAAATGGCTTGCTTTTATGGAAAAACGTTTAAAATTAGCAAAAAAATTACTCAAGTCAACAGGTGTTATTTTTATAAGTATTGATGATAACGAAATAGCCCAGTTAAAAATGCTTTGTGATGAAATATTTGAAGAAAATAATTTTATAAATATTATTTGTCTAAAGTCGGGTCGTGATGAGGGAGTAAAAATGGCACATAAAGATAAACGACTCGTAAAATATAAGGAATATATTTTAGTTTATGCAAAAGATAAGCAAAAGGTTCGGTTTACTCCACAATATAAAGAGAAGGAAGAATGGGATGATCGTTATAATTCATGGTTAGATAATCATACATCTCCAAACGATTGCAGTAAATGGGAAATGTATTCATTGTCTAATAAAATAAAAGAAGTTGGTTTAGATATTGCAGATGAACATGAAATCTTACAATGGAAAATTAAAAATAGAGATAATATCGTTCGTCTTGCTGCTAATAGTTCTTTGGCTATTAAGGGTACAAAAGGAAAAAAGTATATTATTAAACTAAAAACTCCTCGAGGTTTAGATGTTTTTGCATTTAATGGCCAGAAAATATTGTTTGCTAGTAATAAAGTTAAAAATATTGATGGTGGTGATAAATTAGGGGAATATATAGGAGATCTTTGGGATGACATTTCTTATAATAATCTTCATAACGAGGGGGGCGTTGACCTCCCGAATGGTAAAAAACCAATTGCTTTAATAAAAAGGATAATAAAACTAACTAGTGGCCCAGACGCTATTATTTTGGATTTTTTTGCTGGTTCCGGAACAACTGGTCATGCTGTTATAGAGCTCAATAAAGATGATAGTGGTAACAGGCGCTTTATTTTGGGTACTAATGATGAAAATGGAATTTGTACAAATATATGTTATCAAAGAATGAAAAATATTAATAAAGAATTGGGGTTAAATCTAAAATATTACACCACTAATTTTGTAGAAGCTGAGCCAACAGACAGAAATAAAAGAAAGCTTGTAAGCGAATCGACGGAAATGCTTTGTATTCGTGAAAATACTTTTGAATTAGTTCAAGACAAAACAGATTTTAAGATATTTAAAAATAAAGACAAATATCTTGGTATAATATTTTATGAAGATGCAATAAATGATTTTAAAAAAGCAATAAAGAAGATAGATGGGATATTCAACACCTATGTGTTTTCACTTGGTGATGATCCCCATGAAAAGCAATTTGCTGATGTAAAAAGTAAGGTTACTCTTTGCGCTATTCCGGAAGTTATTTTAAAAGTATATAGGGAGATATTTAAATAATATGTGGATAGAATTTAAAGATTATCAAGAAAAGGCCATAGTAAAACTGAAAAACAATGTCAATGATCTTTTGGATATGGAAGATAATAAAATATGTATTTTTAAAGCACCCACCGGGTCTGGAAAAACTCTAATGA
>CAIOXR010000050.1 GCA_903862375.1 uncultured bacterium | reverse complement strand
TATATGACTACAAATATAAAAGCAACAAATATGGAGTTAACTCTTGCTATTAGTGATTATGTTAATAAGAAGATTGAGTCTATAAGTAAATTTATACCTCAAGGAGAAAAAGTAGTTATTTATGTTGAAGTAGGTAAGACTACAAACCACCATAAACAAGGTGATTACTTTAAAGCAGAATTTGAAGTAACGATAGGTGGAATGAAATTCTTTACTGATTCAAAAAAAAGTGATTTATATAAAGCAATTGATGATGCAAAAGATGAAATAGTAAAACAAATTAAAAGCAATAAAAAAAGAAAGAATACACTCTTTAAAAGAGGAGCTACAAGTGTGAAGAAAATGATAAAAGGTTTATCAAAAAGAGATCCAGTTACTTCCAAGTAGTCAATTCCATTTTAGGAATTCTTCATAACTCATATCTTTTTTACCCTCAGGAATAACTCGTTTGATTACAAACGAGTTATTCTCATATTTAGCTTCTACTATTTTAATTCTTAAAATTCGATTTCCTTTATTTATAAAGAAGAATACTCCTGGCCATCCTTCGAATGCCCTGTATTTATTCCAATTATCTTTTTGATTATCATTTATACTTATTTCACCATCTTCTTTTTTAATTTTTTTACAATAAGTTGCTAAACCCTCAGCTTGTATTTTAGGTTTTAAATTATTATTTATTATATTAGGAATAAGTTTTACTAAATTATTTGCACCTATACTGATTAATTTTTCTCGTATTTCTTCTTTAGTATCTTGTGTATCTATACTTATTTTTTCTTCAAAAAGTATATTACCACTATCTAATTTATATGCCATTTGTTGTATACATACTCCTGTCTTCTCGTCTCCATTTAGTAGCGCTGACTCAAGAGGAGAAGCACCTCTATATAACGGTAGTAAAGAATAATGAATATTTAAAGTACCAAATTTATGATTATTAATAAGTATTTCAGGTAATATTTTCCCATATGCTACAACTATTTGTAAATCAATATTTATCTTTTCTGATATTAAATAATCATTTAAGTATTTAATGAAATCATTATCGATTTTTATTGGTTTAAAGCATTTAATATTATTTTCTTTTGCCCATAAACTTACAGGAGTTTCTTGTATCATTAAACCACGTCCCGATTTTGTATCTGGGGATGTGATTATGATAGATGGAATATAACCATTATCTTTAAGAATAGCAAGTGTTTTACTTGCAACAGTTGGTGTACCAAAGAATATGAAACTTAAATTATTATTTACCATTTTGTGTATTAATATCTTCTCCTTCTGTAAGTGCTTCATATAAATCTTTTGCCTTGTCAGTAAAAAGTATCCCTTCAAGATGGTCTATCTCATGTTGGAATATATGAGCAAGTAAACCACTCGCATCTTTAGTGAATTTAATTCCATTTTCGTCATATGCTTCTACGGTAGCACGAGTTGCTCTACGAACCTTCCCGTATACTGGTCTCACAGAAAGACATCCTTCAGACATGAGTTTTCTATCTTTAGAAGTTTTTTTTAAAATAGGATTAATAAAAATTAAATCTTTTTGTCGAGCTTTAATATACAAATCACCAGATGTAGATCCTTTGCCTCTTATAAAATCTTCATCAAATATTCTTCCTGAAACAATGAATAT
Source organism: uncultured bacterium (assembly GCA_903862375.1). Lineage (GTDB taxonomy): Bacteria > Patescibacteriota > Minisyncoccia > Phycocordibacterales > UBA9973 > UBA8515. Next base: position 9,055 of record CAIOXR010000050.1, on the reverse strand, counting down.
ACGAAGGGATACTCCGATCTGTGGAGCAGCGATAGCAACACCGTCACTCTGAGAATTCAAACCAATAATCATATCTTTTATGATTTCTTTCATTTTCGGTTTTGTAATATCAGAAATAGTAACCTCTTTTGCAATTTTCCGTAAAACCGGATTTTCACTTTGAACGATTGTAATCATAAATTTATATTTTTTTTATTTAAGATTTTTTATATATTCAAGAAGGTTAGGTAACTTGACTGTATCTTGACTTCTGTTACTCATATCTCTAAAGATCACAGAATTTTCTATTGCTTCTTTTTGGCCAAATATAATTGCATAATGCATACCAAGTTTTTCGGCTACTGCAAGCTGAGCTCCTAAATTATCTTTTGAGATTGATTGAGCAATGGGAACTTTACCTTTTCTTAATATCTCAATTACATTCAGTGATTTAAGTTTAGCGTCAAAACCAAGTTGTATAAAGTATATTTTAGGCTTTTTAATTATACGAGGGGTAAGTTTGTTAAACCAGGGAGCTTCTACTACTCGATCTACTCCTATAGCTATACCTACAGCTGGTATATCTTTCTTTGAACCGATTTGCTTTCCTAAGTAATCATAACGTCCTCCTCCTGCGATAGTAACTCTTTTACCTGTTTCTTCATCATCTATCATTATTTCTACAACTGTTCGTGTGTAGTAAGAGAGTCCACGTACTAAGCATTTATTTATATTGTATGGTATTTCCATTTTTTCAAGATATTCTAGAACTTCCTTGAAATGTTTTTTACATTCTGGACAAAGACTGGAAAGTGTATCTGGAGCATTTTGATTAAGCTCAATAGTTTTCTCTTCTTTTGAATCAAGAATTCGAAGTGGATTTATCTTTAATCTTTCTCGGTCTATAGCTGGAAGGGAACTAATGTTCTTTTTATAATATGAGATAAGCTCACGTATGTATCCTGTACGGCATTCTTTATCACCGATAGAATTGATATCTACAGATAAATTCTTAGCCCCAGCTTCTTCTAAGATAGTCCAAGTAGTTTTTATAACTAGTGCATCTAGTATGCTTTTTTCACTACCTAAAACATCCATATCAAATTGATAAAATTGGCGATAGCGTCCTTTTTGAGGATTATCATGTCTGAATGTTGGTCCATAACTATAGAATAGAAGTGGTTGTGGAAGTGATTGCATTCCATGCTCAATATAACTACGCATAAGTCCAGCAGTGTGCTCAGGGCGAAGAGCTAGATGGTCACCACCTTTTGTTTTAAGGGTATACATTTCTTTGTCGATAATATCTGTACCTTCACCAATAGAAGAAGTAAAAACTCCTTCCTGTTCTACTATTGGAGTTTCAATAGGTTTGAAACCATAATATACAGCAATCTCTTGTGCTTTTTCAAAAAATCCCTGGAAATAATAATACTGTTCATCAAAGATATCTCTCATTCCTTTTATTGACTGGTATGGATCTTTATTATTTTTTTTATTTTGAGGATTCATATTATTATAAATTATTGATTATATACACCTGGTAAATATGATATTTCTTTAATAGGGATAAGTCTTAAAAATGCTCTACCTACTAAATCTTTTTTAGGTACTATGCCCCATTCCCTTGAATCTAAACTTCTGTTTCTATTATCTCCCATAGCAAAATATTCACCATCTTTAGTTTCATATTCACTTCCTGTAAATACTTTTTCATTTATATAAGGTTCTATCATTTTAATACCTTCTGGGTGTTCTTTGTTTGTAATTGTAACTTCACTATTATTGATAGTTATTTTTTCATTTGGTAAACCAATTATTCTTTTTATAAAAAATCTTTTTGTATCTTTTGGATAACGGAAGACAACTACATCGCCTCTATGTATATTACCAAAAAGATATGATATTTCATCTACAATTAGATATTGTCCATTATCAAAAGTAGGGTACATTGATTCACCAGAAACAACAAATGGCTGTGCTATCCACATTCTGATAGGTATTACTATTACAAGAGCGATAATTGCAAATTTTAATAAATCCCAACCATTATCTAAAAACTCTTGCATCTTTGATTTAACTGGTACATTTATTTCATTTTTTTTATTTTCCATATCTATTATTTTATCACATAAGTTATATTGACGTAATATGATTTTGTGTGGTGTATTGTAAAATTATTTTTTATTAATTTTTTATGTTTTATTGTTTAGTTATCCACAGTTTTATGTGGGGAATTAGATTTGTTTTGTGGGATGAAGTGGTGTATAATATAATTAAGTGGGATAAAGTGGGCTACAACATTTTTATACAAAATGTTCGCCCGAACAAATTATAATAATTTGTTTTAGGGCTAAGATATTTCACTTAAAATTTTATGCTTATTGGCGAATACACACATACACTTGATGAGAAAAACAGAATGTCTTTACCTGTTAAATTCCGAAAGGAGATGGGGAAGAGTGTTGTAGTTGCACCTGGTCTTGATAATTGTCTTTCAATTTTTACGACAAAAGAATGGCAAAAAGTTTCAGAGAAGTTATCAGATTCATCAATGCTTGCAAGTGATAATAGAAGTTTTTCGAGATTTATATTTGGCCAAGCTGTTATTGCAGACGTAGATGCAAACGGACGAATATTAATTCCGGAAAATTTAAAAATTCGATCAAATCTTTCTACTAAAGTAGTTGTAATTGGAGTACAGAACCGAGCTGAAATTTGGAATGAGAAAGCTTGGGGAGATTATAAGAAGTTAGTAGAGACTCAGGCCGATATTCTTGCAGATAAGTTGGGTCAGATAGGTGTTCTTTAATATGACACATATACCTGTATTAAGAGATGAATCAATAAACGGCCTTTTTATAAAAAAGGGTGATATTATCGTAGATGGCACATTAGGCGGAGGTGGTCATACACTAGAAATGATAAAGCGTTTTGGAAAAGATATTAAAATTATTGGTCTTGATCTCGATATAGATGCAAAAGAACGTACTTTAAAAAATATTAATAATCTTGATTCAGATTTCATTTTTGTAAATTCAGGATTTCAAGATATAGATAAAGTATTAAAAGATTTGAATATTTATAAAGTAGATGGAATTTTGCTAGATCTTGGAATCAGTTCATTTCAACTTGAGGTTGCGAGTAGAGGTTTCTCTTTTCTTAAAGATGAACCATTACTTATGACCATGAGGAAAGAATTAACAGAAGATGATCTAACTGCCAAAGAAATTGTAAATACTTGGGAAGAAGAAAATATCGCTGATATTATTTATGGTTTTGGAGAAGAAAGATATTCAAGGAAAATCGCCAAACATATTGTAGAAAGCCGAAAAGAAAAAGAGATAGAGACAACATTTGATTTAGTAAAGATTATAGATGAAGCAGTAGGAAGGAATTATAAAGGTATGAGGATACATCCAGCTACAAGAACATTCCAGGCATTAAGGATTGCAACGAATAGTGAACTTTCAAATTTAGAGCAAGTTATAGAGAAAGGTATTAATTGTTTAAAAAGTGGTGGACATATGTCGGTCATAAGCTTCCATAGTCTAGAAGATAGAATTGTAAAGAAAGCATTTGTGAAATTAAAAGAAGAAGGATTAGCAAAACTTCTAAATAAAAAACCAATAATTCCAGATGGTGATGAAGTGATGCGTAACCCACGTTCAAGAAGCTCTAAATTAAGATTATTAGAAAAAATATAAATTTATAATACAATGAGTAAAACAAAAATAATTGCAAATGATATCAGAAGAAACTTATCAACTCAAAAATTCATTTTTCGTATTTTATTAAGCTCACTGTTTGCCATATTTATAGTTTATATATATATTATTGGTTCAATCACATTTAATATTGTTGCTCGTAAATCACTTGAAAATACATCTAAGATGTTGAATAGTAACATAAGTAATCTTGAATTGACTTATTTAACAAATATGAATGATATAAATATTACAAAAGCAACCAGCCTGGGGTATGTTGAAGCAAGGTCAAATATTTTCGCTTTACGAGCTATTAATCATGTTGCAATTCGTTAATAATAATGAATTTGTCATCATTCCAATTTAGAATAAGGATTATTTCCGCATTTATTATTTTATTTGCGATTATATTAATAACGAAACTATTTTATATTCAAATAGTTCACAAAAATATATATACTGAAAAAGCAGACAGACAGTATGCAACGCCTACTAGTAATGTCTTTGATAGAGGAACTATATTTTTTTCAAAAAAGGATGGAACTTTAGTTGCTGGAGCTTCTATATCTTCTGGGTTTAAAGTTGCTATAAAACCTAGTGATATAATAGATATAGATAAAACTTATGAATTACTTGACCCATATATGGAGATGGATTACATAACTTTTAGTCAAAAAGCAAATAGAAAAACTGATCCATATGAAGAAGTAGCTTTTCATCTTACTAAAGAACAAGCCACAGAAATTGATAATTTAAAAATAAAGGGTGTAACTATATATAAAGATAATTGGAGATTCTATCCAGGTTCTAATCTTGCATCACATACGCTTGGATTCTTGGCATATAAAGGAGATGAAAAAGTAGGTCAGTATGGTCTTGAAAGATTTTATAATACAACATTATCAAAACCAAAAGATGAAGCATATGTAAATTTCTTTGCCGAAGTATTTTCAAGTTTGAAAGATCAAATATCAGATGAAAAGAATATGCAAGGTGATTTAGTTACAACTATAGAACCCACAGTTGAATCTACTCTTGAAACTGAGTTAGGGTCTGCTTTTGACAAATGGGACGCTGATGAAGCTGGAGGAATAATTATGAATCCACAGACTGGAGAAATATATGCGATGACTGGATTTCCAAACTTTGATTTGAATAAATTCGGAGAAGTTAAAGATCCTAGTATTTATAGGAATATAATGGTTGAAGATGTATTAGAGTTTGGTTCTGTTATTAAGCCTTTGGTCATGTCTTCAGCACTTGATACGGGAGTACTGACACCTGATACTACTTATCTGGACAAAGGAATGGTAACAGTAAATAAAAAAGATATATACAATTTTGATAAAAAAGGTAGAGGAGTAGTATCGATGCAGACAGTACTTGATCAATCACTTAATACTGGAATGGTATATACTGAGAATAAGCTTGGTCATGATAAATTTCGAAATTACATGAAATCATTCGGCATAGGATTAAAAACTGGAATTGATTTACCAAATGAAACTTCAGGATTGATAAAGAATTTAGATAGTCCAAGAGATATAGAGTATGCGAATGCATCCTTCGGTCAGGGTATTGCTTTGACTCCTATAGAAGCAGTAAGAGCCTTTTCTGTTATCGCAAATGGTGGTAATATGGTGACTCCACACTTGGTAAAACAAGTAAGATATGAAGATGGGACATCAATTCTTAAAGAATTTCCAGTTACAATTAATGGTATAATAAAAAAGGAAACTTCAGTGACAATAAGCAGAATGCTTGCACATGTATTTGAAGCTTATGATCAGGGTTCACATAAAATGGAACATTATACTATAGCAGCTAAGACTGGTACTGCTCAGGTGGCTATGGAGAACGGAAAAGGCTATTATACTGATAGACATACCCACTCTTTCTTTGGATATTTTCCAGCATATGATCCGCAGTTTATAGTGTTTATGTTTTTGAAAAATCCGAAAGGAGTGAACTATGCATCCCAGACACTGATATCTCCATTTGTAAATATTACAAATTTCTTATTAAATTATTATAATGTTCCTCCAGATAGATAAAATGAAAAACATACTTAAAAAAATAATAGTTTTGATAATTACTTGGCAAGCAAAGATTGTTCTTAAAAAATACAAACCAAAGATTATAGCTATTACTGGATCAGTCGGAAAGACTTCTACCAAAGACGCTATTTTTACAATACTTTCTAAATTTAAAACAGTAAGAAAAAGTGAAAAAAGTTTTAATAGTGAGATAGGTCTCCCGCTTACTATTCTCGGTTGTCCAAATGGCTGGAGTAGTCTTATAACTTGGATAGAGAATATAACTAAGGGTTTTATCCTAATACTATTTAATAAATCATACCCTGAGTATTTAGTACTTGAGATCGGTGTAGGTAAACCAGGAGATATAAAAAAGAATGTAGCACCATGGCTTGCTCCAGATATAGTAGTAATAACTCGCTTTCCAGATAAGCCAGTACACATAGAATTTTTTGGTAGTGTAGAAAATATTATTGAAGAGAAAAGTGCTCTTGCATACTCACTTAAAAAAGACGGGGTATTAATCTTAAATCATGATGATGAGAAAGTATATAATGTACATAATAAAGCGAATCGTCGAACTGTATCTTTTGGTTTAGCTAGTAATGCTACGTATAAAGCTACTTACCCAGTATATATAAATACAGTAGTAGGTGGAGTAGAGACTACACGTGGTATAAGCTTCAAGCTTGAGTATGACGGTCATACTTTCCCTGTAATGCTTCCTCATATAGTGGGGATGAACTTTATAGGTTCAGCTTTGTCTGCTATCGCAGTTGCATCTGAGCTTGGTTGTGATTTACTTACATCTATAAATTATATAAGTGAATATAAAACTCCGAATGGTAGACTTTCACTAGTAGAAGGTATGAATGAATCTATGATAATAGATGATACATATAACTCTTCTCCAGTTGCAGCATTGGCAGCATTAGAAGTTTTGAAAGAGATGAAAGCGAAAAGGAAAATAGCTGTACTGGGAGACATGCTTGAGCTTGGTAAATATACAGTTGAAGAGCATCATAACCTTGGTAAAGAAGTTGCTAGTTTGGCACAAATGCTAGTCTTAGTAGGTCCTAGAGCAAAGTTTATAGCAGAAGGAGCAATTGAGAATGGCTTTAATGGTAAGAATCTATATAGCTTTGATACAAGTATAACAGCATCGAAATTCTTGGAAGGAGTAATAGAAAAGGGGGATTTGGTACTTGTAAAAGGCTCTCAGGGGGTAAGACTGGAGAGGATAGTAGAAGTGATAATGGAGCATAAAGAACTAAAGGGTAAACTATTGTGTAGGCAGGAAAAAGAGTGGAAAAGTAAGAATAATTAGAATTGAGAATTCAATTCATATAAAATAGTTATATATTATATCCTGAATTTGGGTGTTGACTTATTTTGCTAAAAATGCAAATATATAAATATGATAGTTATTAATAAAAATCAAAATTTAAATAAGAGCTTCTTGAAGAGTTATTCTTTTTATACTTTAAATTTGAAGGCTGATTTTTGTTAATAATACTCTCTTAAACAAATTATTATTAAAAACCAGCTTTCAAAAAGCTGATTTTTAATTTCCACACTATCAGTGGTAGTCGTAAGACTTTAAAATTAGAATTATTGTACATTATATAAATATTTATTTTAATCAAATTAAATTAGGAGGAATTATTATGGGAAAAGGTTATTTACACGAAAAACCTGAGTCTGATTATTTGTTATTATCAATTGATAATAACTATCTGTTGAATGAATTAAATAATAGTAACAGGGATTTAAATCATTCTCTTTTAGGGGTGTTAAGAACAGATATACATGAATTTAATAACACTAATAATGATTATAAAAAATTTTCACCGTATGCAGCAAGTTGTATTTGTGGTTGTTTCCATGTAATTAAATATGATGAAACTAATAATCATCATTGTATTCTTAGTTATAAAGAGCAGGATTCAATTAATACTGATGATTCTTCTTTGGTGCATAGAATGATATTAAGAAATTTTATTTAATTAAAATTTTATTAGTAATTATGGAAGGTCATAAACTAGCTGATAAGTTTTTTTCTGGGAAAAAAATTATTGCAAGAAGATGTAGTTGTGGATATTGTCACCCTATAATTAATAATACTGTGGTGTATACCACAAAACTCACGCTTAAAGAGGTTAAAAATATTAAATTACGGAAGATTTCTAATTTAGTATATTTGAATTATGTAGAACAGCCGCCATCATAGCGGTTGTTTTTTTATTTATACTGTTTCAAAATTTATGATACAATACAATTATGAAATTAATTGTAGGACTAGGGAATCCAGGGAAAGAATATGAGAATACTCGTCATAATGCTGGTTTTATTATTCTTGATAATATACTAGGGGGTATAAATTGGAAGAAAAGTAGCAAAGCAAATACGCTGTATTTTAATGATATTATAGACAAAGAAGAAGTAGAATATCTGAAACCTCAAACATTTATGAATAATTCAGGGGTAAGTGTCTTGTCTGCACAGACAAAGCATAAGATTAAACCAGAGAATATCATAGTTATATATGACGATATGGATTTACCTATTGGTGATTTGAAAATATCTTTTAATCGTAGCTCAGGAGGGCATAATGGTCTTGAGTCAATAATAAAGAAGATTAAGTCTCAAGAGTTCATACGTATACGTGTGGGTGTGTGCCCTGTGACTCCAAGTGGTAAGACTAAAAAGCCAAAAGGGGAGGAAGCCGTACTTAAATTCCTACTGGGGTATTTAAAGAAGATGAATTAAAAATTATCAAAACATTATCAAAAAAAGTTGCTGAAATAATTGTAAAGATAGTAAAAGAAGGCAAAGATAAAGCGATGACACTATATAATTAAGAATTAATTTTAAAATATCTATATGATTACAACAGAGTTAGTTGAATTTATAAAATCCGAGAAATTAAAAGGTAATTCTTATCAAAAAATTAAGACAGAACTTTTAAATAATAAATGGTCTTTGAGTAACATAGATGAAGCTATTACATTTATTGACACAACTTCAAAAAATATTAAATCTGAAGCTAAGATGATTACAAACAAATTAGATATTAATAAGAATAACCGCCTTAAGTTTTATTTTAAAATTTTTATAAGTATATTGTTTATCTATCTCATCACACCAATTTTTATTGTTTTAACATTTGGTCTTGCACCTTTGCTAGTTGCACCAATATATGGATTAGCTGGAGTTATAATTTTTATTATTGTAATTGTTTATGAAGTTAGACACCGTACTGATACAGATATTAACAAAAATAATAGTGAAACTATTACCCTTGTAAATAATCAAAATATTTATAATATATAT
>CAIOXR010000049.1 GCA_903862375.1 uncultured bacterium | reverse complement strand
GGGTGGGTAGATGTAAGACGTGATCAAGGAAAAATGATTTTCTTAGATTTTCGTGATATGACAGGTATTGTTCAGGGGGTTATATTACCAAACTATACTGAAACTTTAGAAATTGGAAAAACATTAAGAAATGAATATGTGGTTAAAGTTGAGGGAAAAGTAAATAAAAGGCCAGAAAGAAATATAAAAGAAGGTATTTTAAATGGTGATTTAGAATTAGAAATTATTGAAATAAAAGTTTTAGCAGAAGCTGCATCACTTCCTTTTGATTTATCATTATCTGGATATAATCTAGAGTTAACTACAGAACTTGATAATAGATCATTAGTGTTAAGGCAACCTAAAGTTCAAGCAATATTTAAAGTTAGTGAGACAATAATAGACTCTTTTCGTGAATTTATGAAACAAAATATGTTTTTTGAATTTCAAGCTCCAAGTATTGTACCAGCAACTGCTGAAGGTGGGGCAGAAGTTTTTCAAGTAGATTATTTTGGAAAGAAAGCATATCTTTCTCAATCACCACAACTTTATAAACAAATAGTTATGTCTGCTTTTGAAAGATGTTTTTCTGTGAATAAAGTTTTTCGTGCTGAACCTTCTTCAACTACAAGACATTTAACAGAAGTTGTTTGCCTAGATGCTGAAATGGGTTTTATTGAAACATGGAGAGATGTTCGTGATATGGTAGAAGAAACTTTTAGATATATTTTAAAACAAGTTGAAAATAAAAATGCTCAACATTTAAAATTGTTAAATGTAGAACTTCCAGTAATGATAGATAAAACACCTACTTATTCCCTAAGAGAAGTTCAGCAAAAGATTTTTGAAATAAATGGACGAGATGTTCGTGGTGATAAAGATACTAACCCGCAAGACGAAAGAGAGATATGTGAAATTGTGAAAAAGGAAACTGGTTCAGACTTTGTATTTATTTATGGTTATCCAACTCGTAAAAAACCTTTTTATGTATATCCAAATCCAGATGAACCAGAGTATAATGAAGGTGTGGACCTCATTTGTCGTGGAGTAGAGTGGCTTTCAGGAGGACGAAGAATAAATAATTATGATCAACTAAATGAACATGTAAAAATTTGGGGTATGGATCCTAATAAAATAAGGATGTTTTTAGAAGCATTCAAATATGGTGTACCACCAGAAGGAGGTTTTTCATTTGGAGCAGAAAGAATTACTATGCAATTACTTGGATTAAAAAATATTCGTGAAGCTACAATGTTTCCAAGGGATATGAACAGAATTGATGAAAGATTAACAGATGAAGGTTATTAATAATATTATATTTAATGTCGGATATTATTCCACAATATAAAGTAAAACAGGGTACATTCGAAGGACCACTCGATGTGTTGCTTTCTTTGATCGAGGCTAGGAAGTTATTCGTGAATGAAATATCTTTATCTGAAGTTACAAATGATTATATTATTTACGTAAAGTCACTTTCTGAAAGTGATAAGAATATTAATGATGTATCTTACTTTGTTTTTATCACTGCTACCTTGGTACTTATCAAATCAAAATCCCTACTCCCAAATCTTGCTCTTACAGAAGATGAGAACGAAAAGATCATCGATCTTGAATCTAGACTTAAACTTTATCAAATAATAAAGAATGCAAGTGTAGATATAAAGACAAATTTTGGTACTCAAATAATTTTTAGCCCTATAGAGCATGTATGGAATGAACCATTATTTTCTCCCGACCCTCTTATCTCTGTCTCTAATGTTGCGAATTCAATTCAAGATGTATTAGCTCAAGTACCGAAAAAAGAGATAAAACTTCCTCAAATCGAAATTAAAAAAATAATAAATATCGATGCCGTTATAAATAGTCTTACGGATAGGATACAGATTGCTATGAATCTTTCTTTTAGAGAATTCTCCAAAAGTCATGGTGCCGCGAATAAGGAAGAAATGAAAGTACATATTATTGTTTCATTCTTGGCTATGTTAGAATTAGTTAGAGAAGGATTGATAGATGTTATACAGAATGCTTCTTTTGAAGATATTGAGATAAATAAGCAAACATTATTAGAGTAATATAAATAAATCAAGCTTAACATAATTTCGACTTGTATTAAAATATAAATTATATGTCTATAGAATTAGAATCAAAAATTGAAGGTTTACTTTTTTATAAAGGAGAAGATCTCTCTATAAGTAAACTTGCTGAACTACTTGAATCAACGAATGAAGATATAGAAAATGCAATAAATAAACTTAGAGAATCATTAGTAAATAGAGGTATATTACTAATACAAAAAGATGACAAAGTATTGCTAGGCGTATCAAGTGATTTATCACCTCTGATAGAGAAAATTCGAAAAGAGGAGATAACAAAAGAACTTTCGAAAGCATCACTTGAAACTCTTTCTATTATTCTATATAAGAATGGTGTTTCTCGAAGTGATATAGACTATATACGTGGAGTAAATTCTAGTTTTATACTCAGAAACTTACTTGTGAGGGGATTAGTTGAAAAAGTAGTAGATGTAAAAGATAGTAGAAAAATACTTTATCGTCCCACCTTTGATACTCTGTCATATATGAATATAACTTCTATAGATCAATTACCCAACTATGAACAAGTGGTATCTTCATTAACAGGTGTGATTAATCAAAACGAAAACAATGTCTAATGCTATCAAAATATTTTTGCCGGCAATTATAAGTTTTATTATTGGTCTCTTGCTTACACCGATTGCAACTCATTACTTTTATAAGTATAGAATGTGGCGAAGAGTTCCAAGAGAGAATAATATTCCTGAAAAAGAAGTAACTGGTTTTAATAAAATTCATGATAGTAATGCTGAAACTTCTACTCCTCGTACAGGAGGGATGATAATCTGGATTTCAGTTATTTTTACCTTAGCATTTGTGGGACTAATCGATTATTTTTTTGTTAGTAGTTTATCAAATAAGATGTATTTTATAAGTAGAAGTGAAACCTTACTCCCATTCTTTACTTTGATTGTTGCTTCACTTATAGGATTAGGGGATGATTTCTTGCAAATATTTGGGAAAGGGAAGTGGAGTACTGATCCTATAATTCTAAGATATATTAAAATAATAATAATTCTTTCATTGGGCTTATCTATAGGACTTTGGTTTTATTTTAAACTTGGTATGACGGATCTTTATATCCCTTGGTATGGGTTTATGAATTTGGGATTATTATTCATACCCTTCTTTATGTTCATAATGGTCTGCTTATGGTCTACTAGTGTGATAGATGGCATAGATGGACTTTCAGGTGGTATACTCGCTTCTATATTTACAGCTTATAGTCTGATAGCCTACTTTAATAGCCAACTATATTTAGCTACTTTTTGTGCTGTTATTACTGGTGCGACGCTTGCATTTCTTTGGTATAATATACCTCCTGCGAGATTTTATATGGGTGAATCTGGCATGATTGGACTCACTGTAACTCTATCTGTTATTGCATTTTTAACTGATACAGTTTTACTTTTGCCTATTATTGCATTTCCACTTTTTATTACATCACTTTCAGATATTATACAAATAGGATCAAGAAAGTTTCGTAATGGCAAAAAAGTCTTTTTATTTGCACCACTTCATCATCATTTCGAAGCACTAGGTTGGCCAAAATATAAAGTGACGATGCG
>CAIOXR010000048.1 GCA_903862375.1 uncultured bacterium | reverse complement strand
TAATTTTTTTCATATTTTAATAAATTAATTATAAGTGGTATTATACAATAATATGAATAAAATACTAATCTTTACAGATACATGGTCTCCTAAAATAGATGGAGTTGTAACCTCAATCATAAACTTAAAGACAATATTAGAAAGTAGGGGGTTTGAAGTTGTTATTATACATCCTTACTTATTCTTTAATGTATCATTGTTTTTTTATCCTGAATTTAAATTCTCATTATTTATTCGCAAGAAAATATTAAAAATAATTAAGTCTGAAAAGCCTAATTATGTACATATTGCAACAGAAGGACCCTTAGGATATGTTGCACGTAAAATTTGTATTAAAAATAAAATATCATTTACTACTACTTACCACACTCATCTTCCACTATACACAAAAAAAAGAGTAAATTTTTCTCAGCATCTAACTTATTCATATTTAAGGTGGTTTCATAAGAAAGCTAATAAAACCTTTGTTTGTACTCAAAGTTTAAAGGACGAGCTTGAATTACACGGGTTTAATAATCTTGAGATTGTGTCTTTAGGAGTTGATTCAAATTTCTTTAAAAAAAATATACAATTAAACGTTGGTGGATTGAAATCCCCAGTTTTTGCTTATTTAGGAAGAATAGCTATTGAGAAAAATGTTGAGGACTTTTTAAAATTAAAACTATCTGGCACTAAATTAGTTATTGGTGATGGTCCTGAAAGATTAAAACTTGAAAGTAAATATGGTAATGAGGCTTTGTTTGTAGGATATAAAAAAGGACAAGAGCTAGTTGATTGTTTATCTTTATGTGATGTATTTGTATTTCCTTCAGTAACAGAAACTTTTGGATTAGTAATTCTTGAAGCTCTTGCTTGTGGTCTTCCTGTAGCTGCGTATAATGTTATGGGGCCTAAAGATATTGTGACAAATGGTGTAGATGGGTATTTAGGTGATGATTTAGGAGCTTCTGCTATTAAATGCTTAAATTTATCTTCTGATAAATGCAGAGAAAAAGCTTTACAATTTACATGGGAAGCTTATGTTGATAATTTTATTAAAAATAATATTAGAATAAGATAATATTATCTGATAACTTTCCATTCTTTCAAGAAATATTTTTTTATAAAAACTGGTAGTGAAGCTAATATTAAAACTCCTACAAATTTAGGCCAACCTAATTTATGTCCTCTTCGTCCTGTATGATAAACAGTTAAACTTTTTTCAAAACGAGTTTTTCCTATTTTTGTTAACCTTCTGAAAAGTTCATGATCTTCACCCCCAATTAAGAATTCATTGAAACCTTTTACTTTTTTAAAAGCATCATTTTTGATCATTTGAAATTCACCTGATGCTCCTCCCATATTTATAATGTTATTATACAAGATATATGATGAATTTAAACACCACCAAATAATTTTATCAGAAGTTGTTTCAAATTCAGGTAATACTCTGATATATGTAGTTAATGCAACAATGTCTTTATTGTTTTTGAATGTATTTAAAGCTATTTCAAAAAACTTATTTGGTTCTTTTATAAAGACATCCGCATCAATAAAAACCAAATATTCTCCTTTAGCAATAAGAGCACCATCATTCCTACCTTTTCCTATTGTTTGTCTATTTGTTCCATTGTAAACTATTACATTATCTGTATATTTTTTAGTAATTTCAACTGTTTTATCAGTACTTTTTCCATCTGAAATTATTATTTCATATTCACCATTAAATTCCTTTAGATACTTTAAAGTTTCTTCGATAACTTTTTCTTCATTTAGTGTTGGTATTATTATTGAAATCATATTAAATATTTTTTTCTTTAAGGTATTTATTAGCATATCTTAATCCTAGTATAAATGCAATAAATATAAATAAAATAAAAATTATTTTCATTGATTCTGGAATTAGAATGAATATATTTCCTAAAAAATATCCAATTGTTACAAGAAATGCTGTCCAGATAAAGCCACCGATTAGATTCAGTATGACATAATTCTTGAATGGTACTTTGAATATACCAGCTACTACAAGTATAGCAACAGCAAATCCTAAACCCATAGTAAGCTTAGAAATAATCAATATTTTTTGATGATATTTTATAAATTTTTTTTCAACTTTTTCTATGGTCGTGGGAGTTATCCTAACTACATGTCCATATTTGTAAATTATACTTCTAGTACCAAATCGTCCCAAACAATACCAAAGGATATCCGCTATAAAATCACCAGACATTAATGCTAGATACATTGGTATTAAATTAAATGATCCTAGTTTGTATAAGAAACCACTAGCCATCATAATTACAGGTCCTTCGAATATTGTACCAATAAATAGTAAGATATATTTCGATGACCCAATCCAAATAAGAATATTATGAAGAAAAAGTTCCATGTATTTATATTATAACATTAAATTTTTTATTAATTTATTTCTATATCCACATACATTATTTCTGGGAATTTCTCTTTTATCCTTTTTTCTATTTCATCGATACGGTTACCAACTAGACGGGGAATACGATCGGTAGTTTTGAACATTAACTTTGCAAATTCTTGAAAATTATCTTTTATATTATCAAACTCTTCTCGGAGATCTCCTGCTTCATATATCTCTTCATAAAGAGGGGAACCGTTCCACTCTACAGTCGCATAGATTCTATATTTATTGATATCTACTGCGACAGATTTGAAGTCAGAGATATTCTCAATACAAGGGTCTTCGAGGAGTAATTCTGTTATTTTATCTGCTTCTTCTTTGTCGAGAGATTTACCTATTATATATTGATAATTTTTAACTATAAGTAAAATTGCAAGGAAACCAAGTATCAAACCGATGATGATACCACCCATAGCATCATATATTCCATTCCCAGTGAAGTGAGTTACTATCTGTGCACCGAGAGCCACAAAGACCCCAAGTACAGCAGCTCCATCTTCGTACACTACAGCCAAAGTGACAGGATCTGCTTTCTCAAGTATTTTCTTTGACATTTTCTCTTTACCTTTTAATTCTTTTATGGCTATAAAGAAAGTTGTTCCTTCTACTACTAATGCTATAAGAAGAATAGCTATAGAGAAATAATTATAATCATGTATAGAAGTACTTTCATATTTAAGTATTGAGTCGATAGAGTGGAATACAGATATTCCTGCTCCTATGAAAAGAATTCCACAAGCCGATATAAGTGACCAGAAGAATCTTTCGATACCATACCCATATCCACGGATATGGTCTGCTGGTCTTTTAGATCTATTTAACCCTATAAGTAAGAGAGATTGGTTTAAGGTATCAGCGAAACTGTGTACACTTTCTGCGAACATACTTGCAGAGCCAGAAAAGACAGCAACAATAGTTTTAATAATAGTTACGAAAGTGTTCCCAATGAGTGCCGATACAACCGATTTATTTCCTTCTGTTTTGTGTGACATAAGGGAGATTATAACATAAAATCCACATATTATAAAAACCGACCATATGGTCGGTTTTTATAATATGCAATATTAAATATATTAAATTATGATATTTTACGTAGTATAATATCTTTAATTTTTTCTAAAGCACCTATCATTATTGTTGGAACTAATATTACGCCTGCTGTTGTCAGAGCTGCTTTTCCAAGATTTATATCGTCACTATAAGGTCTTATACTTACCCAATTTATAAATTGGTGTATTGCATTTCTAACTGGTTCAAATTCAGGCATATGTGTACCTTCAGCTCCAGCAACAGCAATTAATCCAGCAATAGCAGTAAGTGCCGTTATAGCTGCAGGTGCAAATTCTATCATTTTAGTAATATTTGTCGCTAATTTTGGGTTTTTTTCGATTTGTGTTTGTACTCTTTCAGCACCTATTTTACTTGATTTTGCATTAACATTCTGATATGAATTAATTTGTTCAGATGAAAAACTCTCAAAAAGACTACTAAGTTGTTCGGGTTTAAGACCTTTAAATTTTTCGTTATCTCCTATCATATTTTTATTATGACC
>CAIOXR010000047.1 GCA_903862375.1 uncultured bacterium | reverse complement strand
ATGAAAGAAGGTTGCACTAATACCTTTGAGACTTCATATTCTCCCGAACGTCCTGAGATAGTATACTGTGAGAAGTGTTATCAGAATGAGGTATATTAAATATGGAATATCAACCAGAAAACAAAATATGCCAGAATTGTAAAAAAGACTTTACTATCGAGCCTGAGGATTTCTTATTCTATGAGAAGATTAAAGTTCCGCCTCCCACTTTTTGTCCGGAGTGTAGATCTATGCGTAGGATGACATGGAGAAATGAACGATTTTTATATAAGCAAAATTGTGGTATGTGTAATAAGTCTATTATTTCGATTTATAAACCACAATCTCCTTTTACTGTATATTGTCATAGTTGTTTTAGAAATGATTCTTGGAATCCTTTTGATTACGGTATGGAATACGATTTTTCTAAGCCATTTTTTAAGCAATTTAATGAGTTACAAATAAGGGTACCACGATTATATGCAATGGTGACAGAATGTTTTAATAGTGAATATGTAAATGGTGCTGCTTATGATAAGAATTGTTATTTAATATTTGCAAGTGATCATGATGAAGACTGCTCGTACTCACACTCAATTTTTTATTGTAAAGATGTTTTTGATTGTCTAGGTGTACGTCATTCCGAATATTCTTTTGAGTGTATTGACTGTGAAAAAATAAATAGATGTTTTTATTCTCAAGATTGTATAAATTCATATAATTTATATTTTTGTAAGAATTGCACAGGTAGTCATGATTGTTTTGGCTGTGTAAATATTAGGAATAAATCTTATTGTATATTTAATGAACAGTATACAAAAGAAGAATATGAAAATAAAATTATAGAAATGAATATTAATTCGCATTCTAGCTTAAGAAACATATATAAAAGTATTGATAGTTTATATTCTAAATTTCCAGTTAAATATTATCATGGAAAGAATAATATAAATTCAAGTGGTGATTATTTAGCTCATACAAAGAATTGTACTTCTGTTTTTGATGCAGAAGAAGTTGAGAATAGTAAATATTTATTTATTATAAATAAAGCTAAGGATTCTTATGATGGTTATGTCATCGTTGAAAATGTTGAAAGTAATTTGGAAGTGATAAGTCATAATTCTTCATTTTCAAAATTTTGTCTTTCGTATTGGGGAGGAAGCTATGGGACATATTGTGATACTTGTGAGAATTGTGCAAATTGTTTTGGTTGTATAGGTCTTCGAAATAAAAGTTACTGTATTTTTAATAAACAATATACAAAAGAAGAATATGATAATTTGATTATTTTAATAAAAAAACAAATGATGGATATTCCGTATATAGATAAATGTAATAGGGTATTTAAGTATGGTGAATTTTTTCCGCAAGAATTATCACCATTCGATTATAACGAAACTGTAGCGGAAGAATATTTTCCTTTGTCTAAAGAACAAATCATTAGTAATGGATATAATTGGAAAGATAAAGAAGAAAGAAATTATAATATTGATTTAAAGAGTGAAGATATTCCAGATAAAATAAAAGATGTAGATGATACAATAATAGGTAAGAATATTGAATGTGCTCATAAGGGTAAATGTGATCAGAAATGCACTGGAGCATTTAGATTAACCGCAGAGGAATTGCTTTTTTACAGGAGAATGGATTTACCAGTACCATATTTGTGTTTTAATTGTCGCCATTATGAAAGATTAAAAAAACGTAATCCTATGAAACTCTGGCATAGATCCTGTATGAAAGAAGGTTGTACTAATACCTTTGAGACTTCATATTCTCCCGAACGTCCTGAGATAGTATACTGTGAGAAGTGTTATCAGAATGAGGTGTACTAAGAATATTCTTCCAGAAGCAAGGCTTCTGGAAGAACAAGAAAACAATATATAATTAATAATATGGAATACAAACCAGAAAATAGAAAGTGTCAGAACTGCAAAAAAGACTTCGTTATCGAGCCTGAGGATTTTTTATTCTATGAAAAGATTAAGGTACCTCCACCGACTTTTTGTCCTCACTGTAGGTTTGTTCGTAGAATGATATGGAGGAATGAGCGATCGTTATATAAAAGAAAGTGTGACATGTGTAAAAAGAATATTATATCTATGTATGATGATAAAGTAGTATTTCCTATATATTGTCCTGATTGTTATGTAGGTGATAATTGGGAAGCAAATGAATTTAGTCAAAAATATGATTTTAATAAATCATTCTTTTTACAGTGGCGGGAATTATTTGGTAAAGTTCCAAGAGTTGCTTTATGTTTTTATGGAGAGAATAAGAATTGTAAATACGCGAATATTATATCTGGTGTAAAAGAAGTATATCTTGGCTTCTCTATAATTCTTGGATCAGAATATGTTTACTATGCAAGTAATATAGATAATTCAAAACAAATAATTGATTCATATAATATAAATGATAGTGAATTAATATATGAAGGGATGGGTATAGCAAAAAACTATAATTGTAAGTACTCATACTGGTCTTCAAACTGTATAAACTGTAATTTTGTATTGGATTGTAATAATTGCCAAGATTGCTTTGGATGTGTGAATTTGCAGAACAAAACACATTGTATTTGGAATAAACAATATTCAAAAGAAGAATATAATATTAAAATTAAAGAGTTTAAACTAGGGAGTTATGTTTTCACAGAAAATACGTTTGAAAAATTTTGGAAGTTTTCTTTAGAGTTTCCAAGGAGATATGCAAATATATTAAATTGTATTGATTGTAGTGGAGATGAATTAAGAAATAATAAAAATGTTATAAATAGTTTTAATGTTAATGGTTCAGAGAATATTAAATATGGATATAGGTCAGTAGGTGCAAAGGACTCTATGGATGCCGGTCATAGTCTAAGAGGTTCACTAATATATGAGCATACACTTGGAGCAACTGATGGTTATCATGTAAAATTTGTATCTAATGGAGATATTATGTTGAGAGATTCAGAATATGTAGATTTCTGTAAATCCTCCTCCAACCTCTTCTCCTGCATCGGCCTCAAAAACAAACAATATTGCATCTTAAACAAACAATACACAAAAGAAGAATACTTTGAATTAGTAGATAAAATAAAACAACATATGAATGATATGCCTTACATAGATAGTAAAGGAAGGGTATACAAGTACGGTGAATTCTTCCCATACGAACTATGTCCATTCGGATACAATGAAGCAGTCATAAACGACCACTTCCCATTAACAAAACAAGAGATAATAGATAAAGGATACCCATATAAAGAAAAGACCGATAATCTATATACTATTACT
>CAIOXR010000046.1 GCA_903862375.1 uncultured bacterium | reverse complement strand
CGGAAACAGAGTTATGACAAATACAACAAGTGTATCCTTTGCCTTCAAGATGAAAACCTTTTGGATTTTCTTCCAATTTTTTCTTTCGCTGGAATTCTGTCTGAGCACAATCATACACAATCTTTGCATAGTTCGTAAGCCAAAGATTTGCCTCAAAGAGTTCATGGTCGATGATTTCCCGACCCCGTTCTTTTTCTAATATCTTTCTCAACTCTTCTTTATGTTCTTCTTTTTTCTTTTCAGCTTTTGCATCATCTTGGCTGTTACGGCGAGAGTGTTGAATAGGTGGTGGTACATATTCTGGTTCTTTATATATTGGTGGAATAGGTTTTGGTTCTATTTTAGGAGACGGTCTTTCTACTTCTGGTACACTAATATGCTTAATTGCCTTACCGCAATTCCCGCAGAAGTTATCTTCTGTATTAGTTTTGTTCCCACAGTTTGTGCAAAACATAACACTTTAATTATACCAAATTATGATTTCA
The DNA here is from genome assembly GCA_903862375.1 of uncultured bacterium. Classification (GTDB taxonomy): domain Bacteria; phylum Patescibacteriota; class Minisyncoccia; order Phycocordibacterales; family UBA9973; genus UBA8515. The sequence continues at coordinate 4,669 of CAIOXR010000046.1, read as the reverse complement.
TATTATAACCCTATTGCATTTTATTTTTACAGAGTTACAATACTAATACTAAGGTAACTTAGTGCAAAAGTAGACACACGTTATATTCATCGACACAGTCATCTGATTAACACAATCAATTGATACCGTCACAGAAGAAAACATCCGTCTCATCGCAAATATTATTAATATGTTTACATTAGGTAAACATTAACTAATATCTTGTTGTGATACGGATGTTTTTTATTGCCTATGTAAACGCTAATCATAAAAGCGATTTATGGATAAACAAAAATTAGAGATCGTACAAGTACCACTTGTTGATCTTAAGTTAACTGAGTACAACCCACGAAAGTGGGATGATACTCAAAAGCAGGAGTTGAAGGATAGTATTATTAGATTTGGGATAGTCGACCCAATATTAGTAAATAGTGCAGAGAATCGTAAAAACATAATTATTTCAGGTCATTTTAGAAGTACAGTTCTTAGAGAACTTGAATATACAGAAGTCCCCGTTATCTATATCAACATACCTGATTTAGAAAAGGAGAAAGAATTGTGTATTAGACTTAATAAGAATCAGGGAGAATTCGATTTAGATCTTCTTGCAGAATTCGATGAATCTTTTCTTAAGGATCTTGGGTTTGATTCCGAGGAATTAGATAGCATATTCGACGATAGTGAAACAAAAGATGAAACCTTTGATTTAGAAAAAGAATTAGGGAAATTAAATATCGGTGAGATATTAGTTCAGAAAGGAGATGTATATGATCTCGATGGTTCTCGTATTATGTGTGGAGATTCTACTGTCGATGGAGAATGGGAGAAACTATGTCATGGGGAGAAGGCCGATATGTGCTTCACTGATCCACCTTACATTCTAAATTATCTAAAAGGAAAAGGACGTGGTAAAGATGGACCAACTGTAGGATTCGGTTCAAAGAAAAATAGAAGATATCTTGAAACAGAAAGTCTACCAGAAAACTTTACTGATTTATGGATGGAACAAATAGCAAAGATTCAGAAACCTAACTTTTCTATTATCGTCTATGAAAACCCAAAGAACTTACGAACCATCTGGAATGCACTTGAGAAACATTGGAAGTATCGTAACACTATCATTTGGCATCTGAATAACAGAATGCAGGGTTTTGCTGCGAAGTATAAGTTCTTCAATAAATATGATTTCGCTATTGTAGGAACTGAAGGAGAAGTAGAAATAAATGATGAGCTAGAAGATAATCCCCTATTCCAAGAAGAATATGAAACAGCTTTATTTGCCACATCTGGCAATCCAACATGGGAGAGTTATGAGAAAGGTAAAAAGTATTGTCCGACTGATTTCATAGAATACAAAGCAAGTGATGAAAAATCTTCAGGACAAGGAATTATCTTTGGAACAAAACCAGTTGAAATATTAATTCCTTACATAAAGGTATTAACTAAACGTGGAGATCTTATCGTTGAACCATTTGGTGGTTCAGGTTCTACTCTAATTGCTTCAATCAAAATGGGCCGTCGATGCTTCATTATGGAAAAGTCACCTGTATATACAGAAGTAATATTAAACCGTTGGGAAAAGATGACTGGCAAGAAAAGAGCTAAAGTAACTTATGAGTAAGATTCATGAAAAATCAAAATTCACCGAGTATCTCAGAGAGACTCCTTTGGTCTCTTTCGCCTGTAAAAAAGTTGGAATCGCGAGGGCCACCTATTATAGGTGGTATAGGGATGACATAAAATTTAGAGAGGAAATCTTTACTGTATTAACACAAGGAAGAGAAAACATTAATGATCTTGCGAAAGCAACATTAATTAAAATGATTAAAGCAGAAAACTTTAATGCAATTAGATTTTGGTTGGAGCATAACGATCCTGTATTTAGACCAGTAAGAACAGAATATATAAATCCGAATGCTGATCCAAAAAATAATAAATACAAACCAAATGTTTATGCATCTCTTTCTCCTGAAGAATTAAAAAAGTTGGAGAGACTCTTTTCTGAGACGAAATAAGATCTCTACTATATAACTTAGATCAAAAAGTTATATAGTAGAGATACCAACAGTCTACTTTACTAGAGATTTGTTATATTCTCTGTGGTGTCTTAAGTGACACTTCATACATAGTTGTTCCAAACCATTTATTGGGTCATCATAATTTTCACTATGATAATCAATCCTACCTTCAGTTTGTCCACAGCGATTACATTTTGACGGGATAGGAAGACTTCCATCTTTCATGGCTTTCTTTGTAATCTTGTAGCTAGCCTCTCTCTCCTTCCCTGTCCATTTTTTATAATTACTTAGCATATTATTTTAAAATATTATCTTAATAAAGAATTATTTTTACCACCATTTAAATACATAATTAATTCAACTGTTCTAAACTTGGTCATTTCACAACCAACCTTCTTAATAATAGAATTATGAATTGAATTATAATCTGGTTTTTCTGTTAAAAACTTACAAAATTCTAGATAATCTAAATATGATTTATAATCATCAATTCTATTTTGATGTGGTTCTTTGTTTGTTAAATAACGAAATACGCGGCTATCCCAAATTGCAAAAATATCAGGGTTTATAAAATGTAAAAGTTTAGATGTCCCAACCAATGAATTATTGAAACATTTTTTAAGTACCTCTAATTCATTTTCACTAGGAACTTTCCCTTGTTTTGCTCTATTTAAAATATCTATGACCAAATCTATATCATTAGATCTAAAATCAAAAATTGTTGGCATCCAGCCATAAGTAAAGTTTATACCAATAACTACATCGTGCTTGGTAATCTTCTTTATATCTCTAAAATACTTTAAAAATTCAGGATAAGAAATAAAATCTGAACGATCTTTGGAAATATTAATAGCATTCTCATCTTTTAAAAGACGTTTTATATCAACATTTTCTTTATAGAGATTAATCATTTCTTCTTTATTTTTCATATTACTTTATTTCGAAGTTCCAATTGTTTTCATAATACTCACCTATTGGAGTTGGTATTTTATATTTCTCATTTTCAAATCCTAAACGAAATTGTCTCATATCTGTATGTACCACTTTTTTATTTTCATTTTTCTTTTCTTGATGCCAAAATCTATTTTCACTTTTCAAGTAATTAGCCACTGTCTTTGAATGAACAATATAAAATTTAAAGTTATTTGTAGTTTTATTTATATTAACAAAACAGTAAAATAAATTAGCATCTTTCTTTTCATCATATTCTTCATTTTTTACCCCCAATATCCATGTATTTAAAATGTTTCCGAATAGTTTTGAACTAACTATTTTAGCATTACTATTATAATTAGTTTTTACTTCAAGTTTCATCATCTTTCCTGTTACTGGGTCAGATACTAAAATATCAACACCTTTTGTATTGCCTAGAGTCATATTTGCATCTTTGCCGTGTAAGGCAAGTTGTGATAGTACTGCAAATTCTCCAGCTAATGATATTTGTGTTTTGTAATTAGTGTCTTTTTTTATCATAAAGTATTTAGTGATTAAATTATACCTTATTATATAAGGTCTGTGTATACTAGCTTAGATTAAAGAGTTTGTGTAGTCGAGTTACCAACAGTTAGATTTTTTTGATAAGCAACCAAAACTTCTTGAGTTTTTGAAAACTCTGACACTTTATCATTAACTGAAGCATCCCCTTTTGAATAGCTAATCTTTAAATCTTTTAATGTTTTTAATTTATCCTCTGGAGATAATTTCCCTAATTCATCATTTATTTTTGCTAAAGACTGCCATGCCATAAATCTATGATTTCCATCAACCACAGAAAATTCATTATTCTTACACAATAAACATATTGGTTTTGGGAAAAACCCTGTTTCTAGTATATAAAAAAGAGGGCTGAGCCATCTAGTTCTACCTTTCTCACCTAGTTGTCTACCAAAGAAAGTGTCATCTATATTTTTTCGAGTATAAGCAAAACACATACTACTAAAAACTTCTATCCACTCATTAGAAAATTTAATCGAGGTTAAATCTAAAGTTTCTTTTTTCCATTCAACCTCTTTCCAAAATTCGAAGTTTTCATTAAAAAGAACACCATTCCAAGTATCTTTTGGTGGCCATCCATGTTTTTCATAATAAGGCTCAATCCAATCCTTAATAACTTCATCAGGAAAGTTTGGAAGATCTTTTTTAATTATTTCAAAGCTAGAATTATCCATAAAAATACTATTTTTGTTCTTTATCATTAGAAATATTTATTGGTTTATTCATAGCCCTCTCTACTTTATCCATTAAAGGTTTTGTGACAAACTGAATTTTGTTTGAGAAAAACTCATATGCCATTTTACTATCCCCAGTAATGTACCCATATGCAATAGAAATTATTAAAATTCCTAGTAATATCCATTTCAAAAGGAATTTTGGTATTAATTTATAAAAATTGAAATCTTCCATAATTTAATGAAATTTTAATCCATTTATCTTTAGTTCATTCTTTATTTCTAAATAATCAGGAATACCCTTTGAAACTAAATTCCAAAATTTTCTAGAGTGATTAAATTCGCCCAAATGACATAACTCGTGAACAATAATATATTCAGATAATCTTTCTGGTAATAACGCTATTTTATAATTAAAATTTAAATTACCCTTTCTGGAACAACTACCCCATCTGGTCTTCTGATTTTTTATATTAATTTTATTAAATTTAAATTTATATAGCT
>CAIOXR010000045.1 GCA_903862375.1 uncultured bacterium | reverse complement strand
ATATGTTAATATATTATTATGAATATAATATCTGTTAAAAATCTATCTAAAGAGTTCACTTTCCCTATAAAGAACGATAAATACGGCTGGTTTAAGAATTTGCTTCATCCTGAGATTAAGAAAGTCGTCGCTGTTTCTGGAATTACTTTTAATGTGAAGAAAGGTGAGAGGATTGCTTTTATCGGACCCAATGGTGCAGGGAAGTCTACAACTATTAAAATGCTTTCAGGAATTCTTTTCCCATCTGGAGGAACTATAGATATCTTAGGGATGAATCCTTCGAAAGACAGGAAGAGATTGGCTTATAGGATAGGTACGGTCTTCGGTCAAAGGTCACAACTTTTACCAAATCTTCCTCTTACTGATTCTCTTGAGTTTTATGGAGTTATGTATGATCTGACGAATGAGCAGATAAAAATAAGAATTAAAGAACTTATCGAAATATTTGAACTTGAGTCTTTTATAGATCAACCCGTACGAAAATTATCTTTAGGCCAGAGAATGCGTGCCGAAGTTGCCGTCTCACTTATTCACAAACCCGAGATTATATTCTTAGATGAACCTACTATCGGACTTGATGTCGTAGCGAAGAAGACACTTCGAGATTTACTTTTGAAAATAAATAAAGAAGAGAATACTACTATATTTTTAACTTCACATGATGTAGGGGATATAGAGACTCTTTGCGATAGGACTATCATTATAAACCATGGAACATTGATAAAAGATTTACCGACAGTAGACCTCACTAAAACTTTCTTTAATGAAAAGTATATAGACATAGTACCAGTCGACAAATTCAAGGAGTTTCCTATATTGCCATCAGGTATAGAGTATATATCTAAAGATACAAATAAGATAACAATCCGTGTAGATATAGATCAGATAAGTGTGAAAGAATCTCTTAAAAAATTACTGGATATTTTTGAGGTTGAAGATATCGACGTATATTATAAAGACCTTGAATCAGTAATTAGAAATATTTATGAAAGAGATTCGCATAGCAATTAAAATAATAAAAACTTTAGTCAAAGACAGTATTCACTATCCGAGCAGGTTATATGCGAATATGTTTATTGTTATTTCTAGGTTAGGGGTAATTCTTTTGCTTTATTCTTATGTTTTTAAATTAAATGGTGGGGTTGTGAATGGTATGACTTATATTGTTGTTGCTTGGAGTATGTTTTTTTATTTTATATTTTCAAATTTAAATCTCAGACATATAGCAAGATTTATGACTGAAGATATAAAATCAGGGAATATAGAAGTATTTTTAAGTAAGCCGATATCGTATCTATCTTACAAGATATGGTGGACTTTTGGTAAGAATTTTTATAATTTTATTTTTGTAGGATTTATTGGTTTTATAATTTTATTTTTGATTATAGGAATACCTAAGTCTATGACTATAGGTTTATTTATACCAACATTATTATTACAATTTATTCTAGCAAGTACCCTTATAATTATAATTTATGGAATAGTTGGATTATTTGCATTTTGGATAGAAGAAGTAGCTCCTATTTTTTGGATAGTAGATAAGTCGGTTATGGTACTAGGTGGATCATATCTACCAGTGGCACTCTTTCCAAATTTCTTATATAAAATTGCAATATATAGTCCATTTGGAGCATCAATGTTTGTCTCTCAAATAGTATATGATACTTGGAAAGTGAATTGGATGGGATTAGTTTTGATTCAGATATTTTGGATAATAATTTTAGGAATATTTATGATATGGTTATTCAAAAGAGCTAAGGATAAAGTATCCGTAAATGGTGGATAATAATAAATATATGATAAAAGAAATTAAATTTGCATTATATGTAATAAAAAAGAATATACAAAGTAGCATAGAGCTTAGAAGTAGTTTTTTATTGAATGTATTTGGTATGGCTATAAATGATACAGCATTTATAATTCTTTGGGTTTATTTTGTAAAATCAGTTGGAGTAGTTGGGGGGTGGACAACTTATGACATTATCGGAATGCTTGGAATAAGTGCTCTAACTTTTGGAATTGTATATACTACTTGCTATGGATTATTTAAACTTCCTGATAATGTAGCTTCTGGTTCTTTTGATAGATTTATGTTATCTCCTAAAAATATTCTTATCAGGACAGCAACTTCCGCTATTGAAGTTGCTGCAGTTGGTGATATGCTATTTGGAATTATATGTATTTGTATATATGGATTCTTGATTCATATTACT
>CAIOXR010000044.1 GCA_903862375.1 uncultured bacterium | reverse complement strand
TAAATCCAGATTTATTAAAAATGTCACCAATAAAATCAGATCCTTTTTTAATATTTAAGTCATTATAAAAATTTATTATTCTTGTTTTTACATCTTGATAAAAAGAATCTTGCATACTTTGATTATAATTATCTATAATATATTCTTTTTCATTCTGAAAACGCTCTTGAATTGAACTTCTTAATATTTCAATTCTTTCATCAGAAAAATAAATACAGGCAGAATCAAAATCAAAAAAAATTCCCTCTTTTTCATTATGATTTGTTTTATGATCTATATCATTAAAAACTAAACCTAAAATAAAAGAATCAGATTCAAATTTAATTTTTTTAAGATTATCTTTATCAAAATTACTTTTTAAAGACTTAATTTGTTTATCTGCATCTTCTGAAAACCATCCATCTAGTTTATTGTCTTTAAATATCGGAGAAGCAGGTATATTAAGTAAGGTCAGCAATTCAGACACTATAAATTGTATTTTTCCATTAGATACCTCAAAATTCTTTACCCCATTTTCGTCTAAAGCATAACACCTGGTTTTTTGTCCCCTAACTCTTGCAATAGATGTATAAATTCTATCTCCTAATCTTTTAGATAAAACAGGATAAGTATTTTGTTCATATATTTCTTTCATATATTTTTATTATATCAAATTTCTCTAATAATTTGTAGCGATAACATTCATTGATACTTATTTGTTAATTATTTATCTAATTTTACTATTAATTTATTCACAAATCTATGAAGATTTTTATCAAGTTTTTCTATTGAAATATTCAAAATTTCATCATAAGTAAACCATTTATAACCATTAAACTCTCCTTCGTCATACTGAATCGGTCTACTGGAATCCCCCTTAAGAACATACCAAAGACTTACATCTGTATGACCAGCAGTAAGTCCTACCGTAACTGCTTGTGCTAAGAAAAAGATATCATCAAATAAAAATATTGCTTTTGTATTCAATTCTTCTATAATTTCTCTTTCAACAGTAGTTTTGGGATGCTCATTTATTTCTACGTGTCCACCTGTTGGTATCCAGCGTTGTGCTCTAATATGATCGATAAGAAGAATTTTATTTTCTTTTTGATCAACAAGAATAAAATATGAAACAAGATGTTTAGGTGGAATTGCGTGTTTTTTTATTCTAAATATCTCAGCCCCACTATTTATCCAATCAAGGGTATCTGCAATATGAAGCTTCTCAATCTCATCAAATGGTGTGATATTATATACAAGTTCTATTATTTCATTTTTTATATTTGGTTTCATTATAATTAATTTATAGCAAATAATTATTAATTAGTAGTTTGAATTTTAAATAATTTATCTAATTTATCCAAGTTATCCATGAAAAACCAATTAAGTTATTTTCTTTATCAAAACCTACAGTAAAGCTTCCTGATTGTAAAACTCCACTACCATAAACTCTTCTACTTGTATATATCTCTGTAAAATCTTTAGGGTCTATATATAGTGCTTTGTTATTATCAAACGGTACATAAAAAATTAATTCATCATCAATTTTAAAACTAGAATTAGATTTCACTTTTGTATATATTCTTTCAAAATCATTCTTATCTAACTTTATAATAGCATTAGCCTCATAGTCTCCATGCATATCAGGGAACGAAGCACCTTTAGTAAGAATTTTTCCACTTTTAGGGATTAATATGCCTGTTTGCAACTCAAACTCTTTTTTATAATATTTGTCTCTAGGATAAAATGCTGTGTAAGTAGACCATACTGACACAAGAAAAACCACAAGAATAAATGTAATTGCAATTCTCTTATAACCTTTCTTTTTTAACCAAAGAAAAGGAAAATACGCAAAAGCAATAGGGACAAAGACCAGTAAAAGTAAAAATACGGAAAATATAATAATTGATATAAGGTTATTAAACATAGATTGATTATATAGTAAGAGCGATCTATACTAACACTTATGAGTATTGAGGCGACTAAACCATACTTATATACAGGGCTGGGAGACCTGACCGTGAGTACACTTCTCGAAGCCTACTGCTTCAGTACACCTTTTCCGTTCGTGGGTACACTCACACGGAAAAGGTTTTCTCGTCCAGGGCATATGTGAAGCAGTTCACATATTTCTGACAGAAAAAAATCGCTGCACTCTTTTTGCTGCCAGACCTGGATTCGAACCAAGATAACTTCCTTCAGAGGGAAGTGTCCCCGCCTCTTCGGCGGGTCGCCGATGAAACGACTACTATGCTTATATACAGAGCTGGGAGACTTGGATTCGAACCAAGATAACTTCCTTCAGAGGGAAGTGTCCTACCATTAGACGATCTCCCAGCTCTATATACAAATATTACTTTTTCAAAAAATCTTCCAACTTTCCTTTTAAAACCTTCCTTCTATAACCTGTTTTATACAACTTCTTTGAAATCCATACTTTTCTTAATAAGCAATCTGACTTCCACATATTACCACAAAAAGGTAAAAAAACAATTTGAAAATAAACTTTATTTAAGATACAATCACTTTATGAATAATGAAATAAAATATGAACCTAGGCATATAACGACTGATGATATTAAAAATGGTTGTATGGTCCTTACAGGCGGTGATAATGAAGAAACTAAGCTATGCATGATACAAGAAGAATTCCGAGATGGTATAGACACTATTAAGGAAATACATCCATCAGTTACTTTCTATGGATCAGCCAGACTTAAACCTGACCATCCTGAATATATAAAAGCTTATAATCTTTCATACAGAATTGCTAAAGAGCTTGGTTATGCAATTATTTCAGGTGGAGGTGGAGGTATCATGGAAGCAGCAAATAAAGGAGCTCACGATGCTGGAGTACTATCAGTAGGCCTCACGATTAAACTACCTCACGAACAAATAACAAACCCTTATGTAAATAAAGAAGTATCTTTTCATTTCTTTTTTGCAAGACAAGTTTCTATGCAATACACGACAGAAGCTTGTATATACTGCGCAGGAGGAACAGGTACTATGTATGAATTCTTCGAAATGATGACTCATTTACAAACTGGAAAGATAGGTCTTATACCAATAATTTTATTTGGTACAGAATTTTGGAATCCAATAGTCAAAGTACTTAAAGAGTCATTGGTAGAAAAATATAAAACAGTTTCTGAAAATGATTTAAATAGATTCATCGTCACTGACGATATGGATCAAATAATTGAAATCGTAAGGATAAGCAAAATCAGAAATGGTGAAGATGAATTAAATTAGTTACACAAAAAAATCAAAATATTCTTATTCTAGGGGCGTGCGCAAGGCTGTCGAGCTGAGCAATGAGGAAATTTTCAGCAGAAAATTATCCGGACCCTATAATAAGAATATTTTGATTTTTGTTTACTTTTTCTTATTTACCTTGCAAGCTTTTATAAATGCTGTGAAAAGTGGATGTGGAGAAAGAGGTCTTGCTTTAAATTCTGGATGGAATTGTGTACCCAAAAAGAAAGAATGTTTGTCTGATGGAAGTTCAGCTATCTCACAAAGCTTACCATCTGGGGAAAGACCAGAAAATACAAGCCCAGCCTTTTCTAATGCCCCTCTATATGCATTATTTACCTCGTAGCGATGTCTATGACGCTCAGATATGATGTTAGTACCATAAGCCTTCTGTGCGACTGTACCCTTCGAAAGTAAAGCTTTATAAGCTCCAAGACGCATACTTGCACCCATATTTTTATTTTCAATTTTTGCTTTCTGTTCTTCCATTATATCTATTACAAGATTTTTAGAATTTGGATTAATCTCTCTAGTATTTGCATCTTTAAGTCCTAGAACATTTCTTGCATATTCTATAACCATAAGTTGCATTCCGTAGCAAAGTCCAAAGTAAGGTATATTATTCTCTCTTGCATAACCTATAGCAGAAATTATTCCCTCTATACCACTCTCACCAAAACCACCTGGGACGATAATGCCATCAAAATCTTTCAGCATAGATAACTTAATCTTTTTTGATTCAAAATCTTTAGAATTAACACAAGCAATTTCTACACCAACACCAATTTTATAACATGAAAATTTTAATGCCTCGAGTATTGATATGTAAACGTCAGACAAAACAAAATCTCCAGAATCAAAATATTTACCTACCACGGCTATCTTTACCTTTTCTTTTCCATTCTTAGTTTTTGAAACAAACTTTTTCCAATCTGAAAGATCAGCTACCCTTTTTGGTAAACTAAGAACTTTCTCAAGAGTTTCTCCCATTTTATCTTTTTCAAAGTTTAAAGGAATATCATAAATACTTTTAACATCTGGAGCTGATATGACGTTCTCATCTGGTACATTACAGAATAATGCAATTTTTTCTTTTCTCTTCTTATCAAGTGATGTAGCACCACGAGCTATTATAATATCCGCCTGGACACCTGCTGAATTCAAAGTGCGTGATGCATACTGAGTAGGTTTTGTCTTCATCTCTCCTAATGTTGAAGGTACTGGCAAGTAAGAAACAAGGACAAATGCAACATCTGCTGGATGTTTTGTTTTAAGCATACGAGCAGCTTCAAGGAATAGAACGTTTTGATATTCACCCACAGTGCCACCTATCTCAATTATAGTAACCTCAGAACCAGTTATACGAGTAGCTTCTTTAATTCTATGAATAACCTCAAGCGGTACATCTGGAACTACCTCTACATTCTTACCTTTATATTCTAAATTCCTTTCTTTACGAATAACCTCTTGGTAGACTCGGCCTGTCGTCATATAATTCGTACGATATAAATCTGTTCCCAAAAAACGTTCATAATTACCCATATCTTGATCACACTCATCTCCATCATCTAAAACAAAAACTTCTCCATGTTCTGTAGGATTCATTGTTCCAGCGTCTACGTTTATATATGGATCAATCTTAATAGAAGTTACCCTGTAACCCCTTGATTGCATAATTAAACCTATTGAAGAAGCTGTAATACCCTTCCCAACTCCTGATATAACCCCACCAACTACAAAGATATACTTGCAGTTAGATAATTTACTCTCTAGCTTTTCTTGTGGTAATTTATTCATATTTTATTTCCTTAGATAACGATTAATAGCAAATATACTTGAAATACTTCCAAGTAAAATACCTGAGCCCAACATAATAATAAATAATTGAAAAAAATTTGATTTATAATATTGATACAAATTTATACCTATAAAGTCTGTCATATTATTTCCAAGCCAAATAGAAACTGGAATAAATATAAGAATAGTAAGCAATGCAGAACAGATACCAACTAAAATTCCAGATACGATGAATGGACCTTGTACATACTTAAGTCCTGCACCTACGAGCTTCATAACACTTATCTCATCTTTAGACATGTAGATAATAAGACGAATAGTATTAAAAGTTATAATAATTGAAATAATAATAAGAACAAAGGAAACCATAAAACCTAATTTTTTGGCTCCATTTATTATCGAAGTAAGTCTATCAATAATTAATTTGTTTTGACTATAATCTATCTTATCTATGATAGTAAGCGACTCCTTGACTAAAGCATCATCACTTTCAAAATATTTAGAAATACTTTCATATTGAGAAGGATCATTTGCTTTTATGTTTAATGATGCTCCTAATGGGTTGTCATTAAGTTCATCTAATGCTTGCAAAGTAAGATAATCATTTGAATGCTTGTCTTTAAAGTTTGATAGGGCTTCTTTAGAAGATGTATATGTTATATTTTTAACTTCAGGTAATTTAACCAATGATTCTTCAACCTTTTTAATAGAAGATTCTTCTGCTCCAGGAATAAAATAAATAGTTACATCTACTTTATCTTTAATATCATTCAAAGAATTATTGAGTGCAGCTTGCACAAAAATAAGAGAAATAATTACAAATAATGTAATAGTCATAATTAGAATACTTGCTACAGAAGTAAAACCACTACGTACAAAGCTATTCCAACCTGTTTTTATTATTCTTTTTGTATGAGTTAACATATTATTATTATAGCATATATTTACCTTCTTTATCATCTCTGATTACTCTACCATTCTCAAGAGTTATAACTCTCTTTTTAATACTATCGACTAAACCTTTATTGTGGGTCGTAAGTATGACAGTCGTACCTAGATCATTGATCTTTTTAAGAATATTTATAACCTCTTTAGCGTTCATAGGGTCTAAATTACCAGTAGGTTCGTCCGCGATAATCAAATCTGGCTGAGTAATGATAGCACGAGCTATAGCCAAACGTTGCTTTTCTCCACCTGAAAGCTGGTGTGGGAAATGAAATGCCCTATTCGTAAGGTCTACAAGCTCAAGAACGTGAGGAACATCTTCCATAATTTCTTCATCACTTTTACCTGTCGCCTCCATAGCAAAAGCTATATTCTCATAAGCTGTCCTATTTGGCAATAAACGAAAATCCTGGAAAACGATACCTACCTTACGGCGAAAATTCATCAAATCTTTCTTAGAAAGTTTATGAATATTGGTAGATTCAAAAAAAACTGAACCAGCCGTGGGAGCTTCTTCAGCAAGTATAAGCTTTGTAAGAGTGGTCTTCCCCGCTCCAGAATGACCAACGATAGAGACGAACTCTCCTTGAGCGATAGAAATAGTTATTTCTTGTAATGAAAAATTATCTTTGTATTTTTTTGTGACATTATCAAAATAGATCATCAATATTTTAATTTTATCACAAATTCATTTCCGCCACAATAAATGGATCTATAATGCCACTTTCAAGCACGGAGTCAACATCATGAACTTCGACATCGGTCCTATGATCTTTCACCATCTTATAAGGATGAAGCACATAAGAACGTATCTGACTTCCCCACTCTATCTCTGTCGTCTTTGTCGTAGACAAACCAAGCTTTTCTTTTAATTTATCTTCTTCTCTTTTCTTATAAAGTTTACCTTTTATTATCTCTATAGCTTTTTCTCTATTCTGCTCTTGTGATCGTTCGGTTGTGACATGGACTGAGATATTCGTAGGTAAATGAATAATCCTGACTGCCGTCTCTCTTTTATTTACATTCTGCCCACCGGGACCACCCGACTTCGAGAATTCAATCCTCAAATCTTCTGGTCGTAACTCTATAGCAGTATCTTCTTTCTGTAATTTTGGAATAACTTCAACAAGCGAGAATGAAGTATGACGCAGAGCCTTTGCATTAAATGGTGATATACGCACAAGACGATGAACACCTGACTCATTCTTCAAAGTGCCATATGCACCCTTACCTGTAACTTCAATAGAGATATTCCTGTATCCACCCACATCATTCTTATTCTCATGAATGAGAGACACTTGCCAGCCTTTCCTTTCTATATACTTCATATACATGTGCAAAAGCATACTAGAAAAGTCTTCTGCATCATCCCCTCCTGCACCAGAAAGTATAGAAAGTATCGCATTCCCTTTATCATACTTTTCCCCTCCGAGTATCTCATCTTTTAGTTCTGAAATTTTCTTTATCGTCGCTTGAGCCTTTACTTTATCATTCCAAAAACTAGGCCCAACCATCTCTGCTTCCAGTATTTCTAGCTCTTTCTTTAGATTATCTTTATCTTCTGCCATTTATCTATAATATCAGAATATGTATAAATTAGAAAATTATATCATGAATTAAAACTTCAATTAAGTTTAAATCAACTATTCGTTTTGCTATAAAAGCCTATTTTTGATAGAATTCAAATATGAAAATAGCTATTATCGGTTTTGGCTCAATGGGTAAAAGTATCAAAGAAATTGCGGAAAAACGCTCTCATATTGTAAGTACAATCATTGATCCGATATACGAAAATGCTGACTATAAAACTATAAGTGAGGCTCACCTAGAAGATGTAGATATAGTTATCGATTTCTCACATAGAGATGCGGTTATAGAAAATACTAAAGTATGTGCAAAATTCAAAAAGAATCTAATAATAGGCACAACTGGTTGGTATGACTCTATCAACGAAGTAGAGAAAATTGCAAAAGAAAATGATATAGGAATACTTTGGTCTGCAAACTTTTCTATAGGTGTAAATATGTATTATGAAATAATAAAAGAAGCATCAAAGCTTATAAATAAATACAACGAGTATGATATCTGGGGTACTGAGCTTCACCACAACAATAAAGCTGACTCCCCTTCAGGAACAGCTAAAGAACTTGCCAAGATTATGCTTGCAAATATAGAAAGGAAAAGTTCTGTAGTCTATGATAAGTTAGATAGAAAAATAGATCCGAAAGAAATACACTTCTCTTCTACAAGAGGTGGTATTATAAACTTCAGCCATACTGTTGGTTTTGATTCAGCTTCTGATACTATCACTATCACTCATAGTGCAAGAGACAGAGGAGGATACGCACTTGGAACTGTCAAAGCAATGGAATGGCTAAATAATAAAAAAGGTTTCTACTCGATGAATGACTTTTTAAAAAATATTTAATAATTGAGATTTATAAGAATAAATAATATGAATAATAAAGAAAAATATAAAGGAGTTTGGACAGCACTCATAACACCATTTAAGGTAGATGAATCTATAGACTGGGAAGCCTTTGATATTCTCGTAGATAAACAAATAGAAGCTAAAGTTACAGGTATAGTAGTAAGTGGAACAACTGGAGAATCCCCCACTCTTACAGACGAAGAATGTATAGAACTTACAAAAAGAGCTAAAGAAAAAGCAAATGGAAAGTGCCTTATAATGACTGGTACTGGTACAAATGACACAAGAAAATCCATTGAGAAAACAAAGATGGCAACACTTGCCGGTGCAGACATCATAATACTTGTAAACCCTTACTATAATAAACCTACCCAAGAAGGACTCTACCAGCACTTCAAGAAAATTGCCATGTCGACTGAATTACCAATAATCTTATACAACATAAAAGGACGAACTGGAGTAAACCTAGAGACTTCTACTTTATGTAGACTTGCAAAAGATATAAAGAATATAGTAGGAGTGAAAGAAGCATCTGGTGACTTAGAACAGATAAGATCTGTGTGTGAACAAACACCAGAAGATTTCGTAGTATTATCAGGTGATGATAATATCACTTTTAAAATAATTAAAGATTATAATGTAGACGGAGTTATATCTGTCGCTTCAAATATAGTTCCAAATGATATGGTTAAAATGGTTAATCTTATCTCATCTAGACAAATAAATGAAGCAGAAGAATTAAATAATAAATTATTCAATTTATTTAAAATATTATTTATTGAAACGAATCCTATACCTGTAAAATACGCAGTCTCACTTATTGGTTTATGTAAAGACGTTTACAGACTACCTATGTGTAACTTAACTACAGACAATGCTAAACAAGTAAAAGAATTACTAGATAAAATGAAAATAATATAATGTATGGAGATAATTGGATCAGATAAATTAAATAAATTAGGTAGCTATGCTTTCGCTGAAGTAGATAAACTAGTTGCTAATCTAAAAATAGAAGGTATCACACCTATTGATTTTGGTGTTGGAGATCCGACTTCTCCTACTCCTGAATTCATAAGAAATGCAGTCAAAGAAGCAGTAGATATACATGCTAATACTGGTTATCCAAGCTACATCGGTCAAATAGAGTATAGACAAGAAATAGTAAATTGGATGAAAAAAAGATTTGGTATAGATCTAAATCCAAATACAGAGATATGCTCAACTTTGGGATCAAAAGAAACTGTATTTAACTTTCCTCAAGCTTTTATAAATACAGATGATATAGTAATACTTCCAAACCCTGGTTACCCTCCTATGAAGAATGGCGCAATTTTTGCTAGTGGAATACCGTACTTTGTATCTTTAAAAGAAGAAGATGGTTTTCTACTTAATTATAATAAAATACCGAATGATATTGCAGAAAAAGCTAAAATCGTCTGGATAAATTACCCAAACTCTCCTACTGGAACAATAGCTGATTTAGAATATTATCAAGGACTAATATCTTGGGCAGAAAAATATAATATAATTATAGCCTCAGATGAAGGTTGCTATATCGATATATACTTTGATAAAAAACCTCATTCGATACTAGAAATAACTAAAAAAGGCATCATTACTTTTTATTCATTAAGTAAAAGGAATAATATGACAGGATACAGAGTCGGTTGGGTAGCTGGAGATGAAAGAATAATTGAGAAATTAAAAAAATTAAAAACAAATATAGACTCTGGAACTCCAAACTTTATTCAAGCTGGTGCTATAAAAGCTCTACAAGATGAAAGTCATGCAGAAAAAATGAGAAAAGAATACAAAGAAAAAAGAGATATTATGATTGATGCTTTCAAGCAAACAGGAATGCCAGAATGCAAAAGTGAAGCTACGTTTTATCTATGGCTTAAAGCTCCTAACTCTATGAATGGAGTAGAATTTGCAAAAGAACTTCTTTCCAAAGAACTTGCTATTGTAGTCACTCCGGGTGCTTGGATATCTGATGTAGATGAGAATAATTTTAATCCAGGTGAAAATTATGTTCGATTTGCTTTAGTGCCTTCTCTTCCAGAAGTAAAAACTGCAGCAGAAAAAATTAAAAATTTCTATTCTAAAAAATAATGAGCCGAAGGCCAGAATCGAACTGGCGACCTACGGTTTACGATACCATTGCTCTACCAACTGAGCTACTTCGGCTTTTATATTTAAATTTACTATTATTAATTATTTTAATTAATTAAAGCAATGAGCCGTCAGTGAGAATCGGACTCACGGTCTCTGTCTTACCAAGACAGTGCTTTACCACTAAGCTATGACGGCTAAATCATTTTTAATAAAAATGATCACCCGGACACTACTGTGTTTTAGAGCTAAATCATTTTATATAAATTATTTGCTTAATATTCTAGCAAAACAATAGATTTATAATACTATAAATTACATAAGTTGCAAAATTGATGATTTTGAGTTACTATAAAAGAATTGTTTAATATACATAAATAATATAGCGGGATAGAGAAATGGTATCTCGCATAAGGAAAATAGACTCATAACCAAAGGTTATGATAAGATAAAGTTTTGTTTAAAATAATAAATAATATAGCGGGATAGAGAAATGGTATCTCGTAAGGCTCATAACCTTAAGACGGTCGTTCGATTCGACCTCCCGCAACAATAGGCTCGTGACAAGCCAATATGTCTCGAACCTAAATTATATGTCGGTGTAGCTCATCTGGTTAGAGCGCGGGACTCATAAGCCCGAGGTAGGAAGTTCAAGTCTTCCCACCGACACAATAAGTAGATATTTTATCTATTTTATGTTATGTTTTAAGTATAAATTGCAGTCGTAGCTCAACTGGTTAGAGCACCCGCCTGTCACGTGGGAGGTTGAGGGTTCAAATCCCTTCGACTGCGCAAATAATAAAAAAGAGTAGCCATGGCTACTCTTTTTTATATTAACTTTAAATCTTCAAAAACATTTTGATATAGTTTTATTATTCTTCTAGTCTCTACTTGGCTTAATGGAAAATTCTGACCTTCGTGAGCAATCTTATTACGAGTTAAATGTGCATCCCAAGCACTTTGTATACTTTGATAACCATTTGATTTTGCTTCTTCTAAAAGCTCTGCCATTGTATTACCTTCTAGACCTTTCTCTTTCAAAGCTTCTTCAAGTAAAGTATCAGACTCCAGAATAGCAACACGCCAATCTGATTCATTTGGACTCTCTACTAAAGTTAAAATATATTTCCAACGAGGATTTAATTCACGTTCACGCTCTTTCTCTCTTGCAAGTGCATGCTTTATCTCATGATCAATCTCTTCAGCATCAAAGATTTGAATCTCATACAAACGCACAAGAGAATAAATAATAACAGAAAGTGCGACCATAGAGACAAGAGTAGAAATAAGACCAATAATACTCCAAGTTTTCGGATCAGTAATGATATTAAAAATAGGCCCAATAGAATTTGCAATTTTATCAAATAAATACTCAATATTTAAATAAGTAGGATCAAATAATGGTTTCTCTGTTATTGTTTGTAATGCATTACTAGGTTGCATATTTATATTATACTCTTTAGTAAAATTTTAATAAAGTTCCACTACAAATTACACTAATTTTTCAAACTCTTTTCCAATAGAAAATAAAATATCTTCTCTTAAGTATGGAGCTGTGATCTGAAGTCCTAACGGTAAACCCTCTTTTGTTATTCCTGATGGTATAGAAATAGCTGGTACTCCTGTCAAATTTGCAGGTGCAGAGAAAATATCATTCATATACATTGCAAGTGGATCATCCATCTTTTCTCCAAGCTTAAATGCGGGAAAAGGAACAGTCGGAGTAATAAATACATCTACTTGTTCAAATATTTCTAACAATTCTTTAGCTATCATATCACGAACATTCAAAGCCTTTCGGTAATAAGCTTCTTTAAAACCGTGAGAAAGTATATATGCCCCTAAAAGTAAACGTCTGCGAACTTCCTTACCAAACCCTTTTCCTTTGCTTTTAGTATAAACATCATATAAATTTGGTGCATCTACAGAAAGACCATAACGAATCCCATCATATCTAGCAAGATTTGTCGAAGCTTCAGCTGGCATAATAATATAATAAACTGCTAGTGAATACTTCATGGTATCTGACACAACGTCTACTATTTCATAACCTGCATTTTTTAATTTCTCACAACAAATTTCAAAATTCTTAAGAACCTCTTCATTAATACCACCACCATTCAAGAAAGCTCTTGGAACTCCAATCTTTTTCTTAAAAATACTTTTTTCAACTGTAGATTTAAATTCATCTGTCAGTGAAGTACTATCAAGTAAATCTTTCCCACTGATAGTATTATATAAAATTTCTGCATCAGTAACAGTCTTAGTCATAGGTCCAACCTGATCAAGAGAACTTCCCATAGCTATAATTCCACTACGAGAAACTGCACCGTAAGTGGGCTTTATACCTACAAGTCCACAAAAAGAAGCTGGCTGACGTACAGAACCACATGTCTCAGTACCTAAAGATGCAAGTGCCATATCACCTGCAACAGCTGCAGCTGGCCCGCCTGATGATCCTCCTGGTACCCTCGTAATATCATAAGGGTTTCTAGTTACTCCAAAGGCAGAAGTTTGTGTAGAACTTCCCATCGCAAATTCATCCATATTTGTTCTTCCTAATATGATTGCTCCTTCTTCTTTTAGTTTTTTAACAACAAAAGAATCATAAGTGGCAACGTAGTTCTCAAGCATTTTTGAACCAGCAGAAGAAATATGCCCTTCGAATAAAGTATTATCTTTTATCGCTATAGGGATACCTGTCATAAGAGTCGCAGTACCATTTTTAAACATTTTATCTGCAATCTCAATCTGAGAATCAATATCATTATAAAAAACTTCAAGATAAGCATTTATCACTTCATTCTTTTCTTTTATTACCCCCAAATAAGCCTCAGTCAAATCTTTAACAGTATACTCTCCTGTTAAGAATGAATTATGCACTTTTTCTATATTTAAACTTTTTAAATCTATTTTCATATTATAATATTTGTTTTACTTTTAAGTACCCATTCTCGGTCGCAGGTGCTTGGGATAATATCTTTTCATTATAAAAACCACTTTGTACAGTAACAATATCTTCTCTATATATATTTATAGGCTCGTCTGGTGACTGCACGTAATCGTGATGTATATCACCTGAAACTTCTTTAATTTGACCCACATAATCAAGAATAGATCCGAAACTGTTTCCAATTTCAACCATTTCTTCTTCGGTCATATATACACGGGCTAATCTAGCTAAATCTTTAATAATTTCTATATCCATATATTTACAATAGCATATTTGTATAAATTTTCAAAAATTCATATCTATTAAAACATCTTCAAGAATTCTTTTTCATTTAGTATTTTAATTCCAAGCTTTTTAGCATCATCATACTTACTCCCCGGCTCTTCTCCTACAAGTACATAGTCTGTCTTACTGGATACAGAAGAAGAAATCCTACCACCTTCATTGATTATCTTTTTCTTAATCTCATCACGAGATAAACTTTCAAGTGTCCCTGTAATGACAAATACTTTACCTTTTAATTTCAAACCTTTCTTAATAGAAGTATTGTCTATGGTGACTCCATTTGTAAAGAGTTTTTCTATAAATACTAAATTTTCTTTATTATGGAAAAATTCATATAAACTACTTGATACTGCATGACCAATATTCTCTATACTGTTTATCTCTTCTATGCTTGCTTTCATAACCTTATCAAGAGATCCGAAATGATTTGCCACATCTTGAGCAGTCTGCTCACCTACGTGTATTATCCCTAGTGCATATATAAAACGCCAAAATAAAACTTTTTTATGTAGATTTATTGAATTAATAATATTCTCAGCTGATTTTAAACCAAAACGCTCTAGTCCATATAAGTCAGAAACTTCAAGAGTAAATAAATCAGCTGAGTCAGTGATCAATCCTTCATCTTTCAAGCGATCTAAAATTTTCGGACCGATCTCATAAATCTCAAATACATTTACAAAATGTTGCATACCTCTTCTACTACGAGCAGGACAATTTGTATTTGTACAATAATAAGCAACAGATTTTGTATTTAAGCTAGAGACCAAAGAAGTCCTATGAGCAATTAGTCTGGCACCGGCTCCCGTCCCCCTCGTCCGAGGACTTTGCGAAGAGGAGCTTCTTTGGTCTGTAGCTTCTCTTCTCTCAATCTTATAATTACATACTGGACAAAGTTCTGGCATTTTATACTTCTTTTCTTTACCTGTTCGCATATTTACCAATACTTCTACCACTTCAGGAATGACGTCACCTGCTTTCTGTATAACCACTGTATCTCCTACTCTTATATCTAATCGTTCTATCTGATCCATATTATGAAGCGTCGCTTTTGAAATGGTCGAGCCAGCAACTAAAGTAGGATTAAAATGAGCAACAGGTGTTATAGCTCCTGTGCGTCCGACGTTTATGATAATATCTTTTATGACTGTTGTAGCTCTCTCAGCTTCATACTTATAAGCCACCATATATCGTGGAGCTTTCCCAACAAAACCTAAATTCTCTTGAGCTTCTAAATTATCAATTGATATTACCATACCATCTGTCATATAAGGAAAGTCTACTCTTTTTTTACCAATCTCTTTAATGAATAAAAAAACTTCATCTAAATTTTTTGCCTGTTTTTCATATGGAGCAACTTGAAAGCCAAATTTTCTTAATAAATTATGCTTATCCGAATGATTCTTAATTATTAATTCTTGATTATCTACTTTGAATTGTGCTACATCCCAAGCAAAGAAATCTAATTTCCTTTCTTGTACTATTTTAGGATTGAGTTGACGAAGGCTTCCAGCTGCTGCGTTTCTAGAATTTGCAAAAGTAGCTTTCCCCATATCTATCTGCTTCTTATTCAAATCTTGCCAAGTCTTCTTCGTCATCACTACTTCACCCCTTATTTCAACAATACCTTTCATATTTTCTTTCAATTTAAGTGGGATGGACTCTATCATTTTCAAATTCTCTGTGACATCTTCACCTATAAAACCATCCCCTCTTGTCGCACCCCTCATAAACACACCATCTTGATAAAAAAGAGAAGCAGTCAAACCATCAAGTTTAACTTCGCAAAAATAGTTTAAAATACCAGTATGATCAATTAATTTCTTTACACGCTTATCCCATTCGATAATCTCTTCTTCTGAAAAAACATCATTTAAAGAAAGCATTCTTATTTCGTGTTTTACTTTTTTAAATTCAGGTAGTGGGACTCCTGCTACCCTATTCAGAGAATTATCTACCTCTAGATATTCTGGGTACTTAGTCTCCAGACTGTGCAACTCTCGAGTAAGAGACTCATATACATCATCTGTAACTTTCGGATTATTATTAATATGATACTCTTCTCTTAAACGAGAAATTTCTTTTCGAAGCTTTATTATTCGATTTTTTATATTTAAGTCTTCCATAAATATCTTAATAACTTATTTCAATGGCTCGTTCAACTGTTCTTGCTTTCGTTTTATCACAAATATTATATCCGTATGATTTTACTGTAGTTTTTATTGCTGTATCAGATTCAGTTTTTATAACTTTTGCATTAAAACATTTATTACCACTAGTAGAATTATTATTTATAATAGTGTAAGTATATTCAGTAGATGTTCCTATAACTAACATACTTGGAATTGCATAAGTTAATTCATTTTCACCACAAGATATTGTTCCTCCTGTATTACCATTTATCATATTATTATTTTCTGCATATAAGATACATTCTAGACCTATATCTGCCTGATAAAACGCAATGGTTGAATCTTTTGCTACTGAAGATAATTGTAATTGTTTCAATGCAGAATTTGACAAACCAATACTTATTAAAGAAATAATACCAACAACCACAACTGTAAATAATATGGCATATC
>CAIOXR010000043.1 GCA_903862375.1 uncultured bacterium | reverse complement strand
TCGATAATTCTTGGCATATATTTTCTATTATTGGTATAACATTTATAATTTCATTAATATATATATTATATAAAAAAATGTTTTTAAAGAAAGAAATATATTTACTTTTAATATGGTTTATTTTCTTTTCCTTAATTGTTATATCTATGCCACACAAAGAAGATCGATTCATAATGCCAATTATTCCTGTCATTTGTTTAGTTTCGGGTGTATTTATTAGTAAAATAGGTAAAATAAAAAATATTATTTTTGGTATATTATGTATTATTTTAATTATCTCTATATATTCTTCATATAAAATTGAATATAGAAATTCAAAAGACTTAACTATTGAATGTTATAAAGAGGGAAGTAGATTTATAAGTAATAATATAAATCATAGATCGATTATAATATCAAACCAAGATCCGATGACTCATTATTATACAGGTATGAAAATTTTAGTTTATACAAATCCATGGAATTTAGTAGATTTTAGGAAAAATATTAATGATAATTATATAAATAATAGTGTCTATATGTTTTTTTCGAATTATGATATGGCGATGGATAGCATTATAAAAAAGGATTTAGATTCAAATTTTAATAAAGTTTATGAATGTAATAAAGATTATGGACATTCAGTAATTTATAAATATAATTAATATAGATATGTCACATCAAGGAAATATTTGGGATA
Source organism: uncultured bacterium (assembly GCA_903862375.1). Classification (GTDB taxonomy): domain Bacteria; phylum Patescibacteriota; class Minisyncoccia; order Phycocordibacterales; family UBA9973; genus UBA8515. The sequence goes on along the minus strand of CAIOXR010000043.1, from coordinate 5,738 downwards.
GAGAATATAAGGATCCACTTTTAGTCACGAAGAATGATGGTCCTCAGGCTGATACTTTGAGGTTTTTGAAATTTCTTAAAAAGGAGCAAAAGTTTTGTGTTGAAAATAGAGAAGTTTTAGATCTTGGTTGTGGTACAGGTAGGAATTCAAATTATTTAGCTGATATGGGGAATAAAGTAATAGGCCTAGAGATATCTAAAATTGCATTAAACTTAGCAAAATCTCGGGCGTTGAGTATGGGAGTCGAAGTTGACTATAAGCAAGGAGACGTAGGGGAGAGATATGATATAAAAGATGAATCCATAGATATAGTTTTAGATATTACGACCTCTAATTCTTTGAATGAGAAAGGGAGAGAAATATATTTAGAAGAAGTTTATAGAGTTATGAAGAAAGGGGGCTACTTTTTCGTCCGAGCTCTTTGTAAAGATGGAAACCAGAATGTAAAGAATTTACTTAAAATGAATCCAGGAAGAGAGTATGATACATATATAACAAAAGAGATAGGGTTAGTAGAACGTGTGTTCTCTAAGGATGATTTTATTAAAATGTATACAAAATATTTTAAAATTTTAAGTTTAATTAAAAAGACAAGTTATACTACTTTTAATGGTAGAATTTATAAACGTGATTATTGGCTAGCTTATATGATCAAATAAAATGAATTATTCTATTCCTGTTAGAAATAAATTTATAAATCCATTTAAAATTATTTTAGTAATTATCATATCTTGGTATATGTATTACTATACTAATACTATTTCAGAATGGCATTTTATCGATAATGTTAATCTTATTTTTCACGAAGCAGGTCATATTGTATTCATAATGTTTGGCGATTTAATTAGAACTTTAGGTGGTGGATTGATGCAGATTATAATACCTTCAGTTTTTTCATTTTACTTTTTTAAAAATAAAAATAATTTTTCAGCTTCATTACTTTTATTTTGGCTTGGCCAGAATTTATTAAATATTTCAGTTTATGCGGGAGATGCTATTAATATGGATTTACCTCTTTTAGGAGGGGATAATGTATATCATGATTGGAATCATTTACTTTCTTCCATTAATATGTTGAATTATACAGAGCAAATAGCCAGCTTTTTATACATTACTGGAATTGTTATATTTATAATAGCTTTTATTTACTCAACTAGATACTCTATATCTGATAATTATTTATCAAAATATTAAGTGAATTCATTAGCAATTAGTGTTATAATACATTTATGGATAAAGGCAGTATCGGTATTTTTGATTCAGGATTGGGAGGTCTTTGGGTGATTAAGCATCTAAAAAAAGAACTTCCTTTATATGATTATATTTTCTTGGGCGATGAATTAAACGTACCATTTGGTGAAAAAACTCCAGATGAACTTTTTAATATTACTACGAAAGCACTTAACTATTTATATGGAGAAAAGAATTGTATGGGTGTAGTTCTCGCTTGTAATACAATAAGTTCGAATATTTATAATAGATTACGAGAATGGAAAGATAAGAATTATTTTGGACGAATTTTATTTGGCATTGTTCGACCTACAGTTGAGTCACTTGATAAAGAAAATCCAGTAGTTATCTTTGCTACTTCTAGAACTTGTCAGTCAGAAGTGTATGAAAAATTTTTACATGTTAATGTGAAGAATTATAAGAAGGTACCACTTCCTGACTTGGCTCATTTAATAGAGACAGGAGGAGATACTTTATCTTATATATCTTCTTTTAAGAATATAGTAGAGAGTAGTGTGAAAGAAGGCGCATTACTTTGCACTCATTATGGAATAGTAAAAAGTGACTTTCAAAAAGCTTTTCCAAATATAAAAGATTGGGTATCACAAGAAGATTTACTCCCAAAGTATTTAAAGAATTATTTTATAGAATTTCCAGAAAGAGAAGCATTTTTTAATCATGGGGGGAGTTTCGAAGTACTAATTACTAAAGAAAATGTAGTTTTTAACAATTTTGCAAAGACTTGGTTTGGAAAAAATACTGATATTAAGATTATAAAACTATAAGTGATATAATATACATATGAGTAACTCTTTATATGAAGAAGCATACAGTAAACTAAATAAAGCTCAGCTTGAGGCTGTAGAGACTATCGATGGTCCAGTGATGGTTGTGGCAGGTCCAGGTACAGGTAAAACCCAGATTCTAACCTTAAGAATAGGTAGTATTTTAAAAAAAACAGATACAACACCTGATAGTATTTTGTGTCTTACTTTTACAAACTCAGGAGTAGGAGCTATGAAGAAAAGACTTGAAGACTATATCGGAGGTGAATCTAGGAAAGTTAGCATTTCGACATTTCATAGTTTTTCATTTAATTTAATTGAGAAGCATTATGAGTTACTGGACTTCTCACAAATGCCAGAACTTCTAACTGATAATGAAGCGGTATTCTTAGTCGATGAAATCCTAAATGATAATGATTGGGAGTATATCTCACCTCGAGGAAACCCTTCTATGTATTTTAGTGACCTCAAGCAATTGATCTCAATACTCAAACGAGAGAGGATAAGTGCTGAAACATTCTTATCAAATATAAATGAAGATATTAAAAACTTAAAAGAAGATCCAGATAATATTTCTTCTCGAGGGGATAGTAAGGGTAAAATAAAAAAAGAAATTGAAAAGAAAATCGAGCAATTAAATAGAACTCGTGAAGTTGTAAAATTCTACGAACTTTATGAAAAAAGTAAAAAAGAAAAATCTTTAATTGATTATGATGATGTCCTTGAGTATGCAGTGAGACTTGTAGAAGAATTTGAAGATGTAAGTAGTGATATAAAAGAAAATTATTTATATGTATTAGTAGATGAACACCAAGACTCAAGTGGTGTTCAGAATAGCTTTTTAAAAGCTGTCTGGGGGAAAGAAGACAAGCCCAATATTTTTGTAGTAGGGGATGATCGCCAGCTTATATATGCATTTTCTGGTGCTTCGCTTGATTATTTTAAGGAATTTCAACACTTTTTTGGTAAAGCGAAATTAATAGTATTGACCGAGAATTATCGTTCAACAGCACCTATATTAAATATTGCAGATAGTCTACTTAAAAGTTCTATAACGAATGAAAAATTAAATAGCAATAAAAAGGGGGATATTAGAATAATGCTTAATGCTTATAGCTATCCAAGAGATGAGATCATCGGAGCAGGACTTTACTTTAAACAAAAAATAAAAGAAGGTATAAGTCCTGATGAATGTGCTCTATTAGTACCAAAGAATTATAATGCAAGAACTGCTATCTATATACTTTCTGGTATGGGTTTGCCTGTGACTTCTGGTAAGAGTTTATCGTTATTTTCAGTTGTCGAGGGGGATTTTTTCAGAAGAGTTTTATCTATTATAAGTGATCCTTTCGATATGATTTCATTATCACAATCAATCCTTGATAAAACAAGTGAAGTACCATACTTACTTGCTCATAACTTTTTAAAAAATACTAAACTTGATAAGTTGACTATTGAAGGATTGATTTCTTATGGATCAGATGATGGACTTTTTGCAGGAGAAAATCCAATTTCAAAATTTGGTAAAAAGATAGAAGGCTGGATCAATTCTTCTCAAGGTGAGTTACCTAGTATTATCGTAAGTAATATAGGAAATGAATTTCTAATAAATTCATCCAAAGGGAGTGACGAACTACTAACTAGAGTAGAAGTAGTTCGTAGTTTTATCCACCTTGCAATGCTATATGAAGAGAAAAATAAAAAAGCAACATTGAAATCATTTTTAGAATATATAGATAGACTAGAATCATATAATACCCATATAGAGCTTGCTAAATTTGGATCTGATACGGGGATTAAAGTTATGACACTTCATAAGTCAAAAGGTTTGGAGTATGAGTGTGTCTGGATAGCTCACATGAATGAAGAAACTTTAATGTCTGAGAGAAGAAGCGGATTTACATTACCCGAGAAAATCAAAGAGCATGTAAGTAAAAGAAATATTGAAATGGCAAAAAGAGAGCTATATGTCGCTCTTACTCGTGCGAAAGTTTACTGTACACTTTCTTATGCAGTTGAGAATTATAATGGAGGAGTTATGGAAGTCGCATCTATAATTTCAGACTTAGAAGATTTTCATTTTGTTAAAAAAAGTAAAGATGAGACAGAGAAAGAAATATTAAATATAGGACCAGAAGTTTATATAGGTCAGAACATTAAAACTGATGAAGATATGATTTCTGGAATAAAGAATCTGGTGAAAGATAATTATGGAAGTATTAAAATTTCAGTCTCTATGCTGAATAATTTCTTTGAATGTCCTTGGAAGTGGTATTTTAGGAATTTCCTTAGACTTCCAGAACCTAAAATGGTACACCTTTCTTTAGGAACAGTGGTACACGGTACGATAGAATATATATTAAATAATGGGAAGATTCCAAATGAAAAAGAAATAAAAAATAAAATTAATTACTTATTTGAAAAAGAAGGTGTAGTAAAAGAGAGTGATATCCGCAAGCTTGGATCTGATGCTTATACTGCAATCTCAAATTGGATTAAGAATTACTATCCACTACTTGAGAAGAATTATAAATCTGAGAGATCAGTATCATTTATTGATAAAAAGAATTTTCCAAATTTGTTGATGTACGGAAAGATAGACTTGACTGAATATTCACCAAATGGAGAGATATATGTTACAGATTTTAAAACTGGGTCTGTAAAAACAAAAGGTGTGATAGAGAAGATAAATGATGATGGTCAGATGTCTGACTTGATGCGTCAGCTTACTATGTACTCATATCTATTGAAAGGGGAACAAAATGATATAAAAGTGACTAATTCAAGATTGCTTTTCTTGGAAGGTGAAGAGGGAGATAAAAATATAACTTATCAGACTAGGATTACAGATGAGCAGATAGCTCTACTAAAAAAAGATATTAGAGAGTATGATGAATCGCTTTCATCTGGAACTTGGGTGAATCGAGAGTGTAATTTCAAACCGTATGGCACAGGTTCTATGGAATGCGAATATTGCAAACTTGCAAAAAGATTGTTGTTAGTAAATTAATTAAATTAATTAAATTAATTGAATTTATGTTGTTTATGTTACTAGGGTAATTTTTTGTAAAATTATTAGTTTTTTGATATAATTTGTGTATATGGAAAATAATAATATGCAAAGGTTTATTCAGCAATTTGAAGCAAAAAACTTTAAGAATTTTGTTTCTTCTTTTAGAAGAGAAGAAGCAAGAAATAGAAGTATTGAACTTAATCGCCCATCAATAGTTTTACCCGATGAATTTTTTGAAGTCACAGCATCTATGTGTAATGATACTGATAGAGAAATCAGGGGTTTTTTTCTAGCAAGGAAAACATTGAATAATTCTAATGATGTTTATATTATTGAATCCATATTAAAACTTGGTTATGGATCTGGTGGTTTTGTTCAAGCAGACGATGATAGATTTAGTGCTGCTATTAAATTATTAGCTCAACACCCAGAAATGAAAGCAATAGATTATCATACACATCCACAAAATTTAAGTTCACATTATAGTGAAAACTTTTCTAATTTTGGTGAAGGAGATGGTGGAGATGCAAAGTCTTTAACAAATGCATTAAATAAGAATAAAAAATATATGCATGTTTTAATAACCCCGACACATTTTTTGACTTATGGATTAGATTTACCTCAGTTTAATGTAGTAAAATCAACAAATAGTAACGTTGTTATGAATAAATTTACTTATTGGCAAAAAGAATTTAATGATATATTAAATC
>CAIOXR010000042.1 GCA_903862375.1 uncultured bacterium | reverse complement strand
TTCGTTTATTATTTTTATTAATCCTTCTTCTGTGGTCATTAAAATAATTTGAACACAATTATGATCAAGCTCACCATTTTTCATAAGTTCTAATAATTTCAAATAATGCTTATGTGTCATGATTTCATTACCTTTTATTATATTAAAATCATGTAATGCTACTTCTAATTCTTTTTTTCTGGTATTTAGTTCTGAAAATCCTTTCCAGTAAGATAATGTGTTATCAAGACTATTTGGGAATACACCATAATTATGTGAAATTACTTCTTTCAATTTATCATCATTAATCAATGCTTCTCTATATATACTTTTTGCTTTTTCAGATATACCAAAATCTCCATCAGTTTCGGCATGTCCCTCCTCATGAATTGAAGCATATTTACCATTCTTAACAATATCGATAGGATTTAAAAAAATCATACCATCTTCAAACCTTGAATAATTGAAATAAATTGGGTCTAAATTTATTGATACATTTAGTAATCTATTAAATCTTTCTTGTTGAATTATTTTAGCTATATCAGGCGAAAAACCTTCTCCTATTAATTTTTTATAATAATTATTGGAAGCAATATTTTCTAAAAACCAAGAACGAGATGAGTTAATAATATCTGATAATTTAGAGTAATCTAAGTAATTAAATGTTAAATAAAGTTCTTTTTGTTTTTCATTTATTTTTAACATTATACTTTCTGGTAACTCTCTATTATTCCAACTATTTTTTATACTTTCTTCTAAACCAACATCATCTTGATAATGATATTTAATTTGATAAAAATTAATAATTTTCTCAATTGTAGCCATAAATCTTTTTTTAGGATTTTCATTTTTATCAATTGAATCAATTATTAATGAAAAATTTTCTACTAAATCGTTATATTTGCCAATATTTAATGAATAAAACATCATTAAGTTTTTATCCTCAATCATTTTTTTATTTATATTCTCACTTTCATTTGATTCACCTATATTTTCTCTTTTTTCGAAAGGAATATCACTATCTTTTTTTCTTCGTGATGTGTAGTTAATTAATAACATAACTTGTTCATCAGAAAGACTATCTAAATTTATAGATTTCCATTTTTCAAAAGTTGATTCAAACACTCTTTTGGAATCTTCATGCTCTAATATTTTTAACTTCTTAAATTTTTCAAAATTTGAATTTATATCATAAACATTTTGATAAAATCGTATAAAATCATTCAATTCATCTATTCTTTTTATTCTTAACTGATCAATATAAAATACCCTTTTCTGAATAACAGAATCATTATTATATATTTTAATATGATGTGTATCTTTTAAATACGCAGATGTATTCTGAGCACTTGAATCTAATGTTGTTACTGTGGTTGTTATTGCACTTGCTAAAATAAGCTCTTTAAAATTCATATAATTAAATATTATTCTTTTGGTTTCATTGTTGGGAAGAATATAACATCACGAAGATTCTTCTGCTCGGTGAATATAGCAACTAGACGATCTATACCCATACCAAAGCCTGTCATAGGTGGCATACCGTGCTCCATAGCAGTCAGGAAGCCCTCATTTACAGCCATAGCTTCCTCGTCCCCACCTTCCTTAGCTTTTGCCTGGGATACAAGCAGATCTCTCTGTATAATAGGGTTTACTAATTCTGCGTATTGATTTGTAATCTCTGCTCCAGCGATAATAAGCTGACAAACTTTTGCAGTCCCATTCTCGTTCTGTTGGGCAAGTGGTTTTAAATCTCCAGGATAATCGATAATATACGTAGGATTAATAATTTTATCTCTTGAAGACTTTTTATAAATTTTATCAAGTAAATTTCCTCTTCCAAGTTTTTCTATATCTTCTTTTTTAACTCCCCACTTTAATGCCTCCACTTTTACTTCTTCAAATGTGATGGTCTCTATTTCTATACCTGTATCTTTTTTAAGTATTTCTCCAAAAGTAATACGAGGCCATTCTAATCCTAGATCTACATCTACGCCATTACCTTCATTATCATATACTTTAAAAATAGTTTTACCCATCAAATTAGTAGCGATAGATTTAATTAATTCTTCTGTCCACTGCATATTCGTCTCAAGGCTTTGGTAAGCGGCATACCATTCAATCATTGTAAACTCTTGTAAGTGTGTGGGGTCAGATCCTTCATTTCTGAAATTCTTTCCTATTTCATAGACTCTTTCATAACCACCTACCATTAGCATTTTATGCTCAAGTTCAAGAGAAATACGAAGAACCATATCCATATCATAATCATTATGATGAGTATTGAAAGTTTTAGCCATTGCTCCCCCAGCTTCATTCTGAAGAATTGGTGTCTCTATCTCTAGGAAATTTTTCTCATCGAAAAAGTTTCTTACAAACTTTATAATTTTAGAACGAATGATAAAACGATTATAAACTTCATTATCCATTAATATATCCAAATACCTTTTCCTGTATGTTTCCTCTACATCTGAAAGACCATGCCACTTATCAGGTAGTGGAAGCAATGCTTTTGTAGCCATGGCCCAGTCCTTTATCAAAATACTTTGTTCACCCCTCCCCGTTACAAAAAGTGAACCAGTAACAGAAATGAAATCACCATTATCAATAGTATCAACAAATAGATTAAAAACATTCTCTGATAATTCATCTTTCTTAAGTACAGCTTGGAATCTATTTATTCCGTCTTGTAGTACGATGAAAAGGATTGCTCCTTGTCCACGAACAATCATAACTCTACCTACAATAGAAATATTCTTCTCCATTGAAAGAGGAGCAATATCGTCAAAAGAATCCTTAACTTCTTTTATTGAGTAACTTCTAGGAACAGAAGCCGGATATGGATTCATACCTGCTTCTTTTAATTTATTAATTTTTTGTAAACGCGCAGTGCGCAATTCTTCAATAGATGCCATAGTTCTATTGTATATCAATTAGAGTGTATTTGGCTAGTCCCTTAGGTGTATTTATAGATACTACATCACCTTTCTTTTTACCAAACAAGGCTTCTCCAAGTGGAGACTTGTTAGAGATTTTATTTTGCATCATATCTGCTTCCTCAGCTCCGACAACACTATAAGTAACATTATCTTTAGATCCATCTTTTTTAATTATAACTGTTGTACCAATTTCAACTTTTGAACTTTGGTGTTTCTTTACGACGACTGAAGATTGAAGCATATACTCAATCTGATTTATACGGTCTTCGGTCTTACCCTGATCTTCACGAGCTTGGTGGTACTCAGCATTTTCAGATAAATCGCCCAAGGCTTTTGCAGACTCTAGAGCTTCTAAAATCTCCTTTCTTTTGAAGGTTCTTAAATTTTTAAGTTCGTCTTGTAATGCTTGTTTTTTTTCTTCAGTTATATAATTTATTTCATCCATAATTGTAGGATTGTAGCAATTTTACATAAATAAGTAAAGTAAAATATGTGAATTCATTTGAAATATTCTGGAGTATATATACTCATATAATCTATAACTTCACTCATTACACGAGTAGCATTACCAGAGGCTGCTTTTGGTCCACGTTCCATAAGGATAGCAAAAGAATACTTTGGGTTTTCATATGGGAAAAAGCCGACGATCCAAGAGTTCGTATTCGTATTCCCAAGCCCTACCTGAGCAGTACCAGACTTGGCAGCGACTTTTACAGAACTAAGATTAAGTGCTGTTGCTGTACCTTCTGTGACTGCCATACGCATACCTTCATGTATAACTTTCATCATATCTTTATTAATATCTAAAGTAGTTACTTTTGATTCAAAAGTTTTATCGTTTAGTTTTATATGAGGGGTAGGTATACTTTCCATCGATGCTATTCCTGCGGTTGCTCTAGCTACAGAAAGTGGAGTCACCTGAAAACCATACTGACCTATAGAAGTATTGTATGTATCTCCAACTCTCCAAGCATCACCTTTAAATGTTTTCATTTTCCAATCTGGTGTAGGAACAATACCACTTTTTTCTCCACCTAAATCAATATTTGTCTTATCAGCAATATTAAACATTTTTGCATATTTATCTATATTTATTATTCCCAAACCTTTTTGATTTTCAAATCCACCACCTATTTCATAAAAGTATACATCAGATGATATAGCAATAGCTTTCTTCATATCAACATATCCAAATGACCCATGGTCTTTGAATACTGATTTCTTTTCTGGAAAGTATGGATTAGGGATAGATATAGAACCATTTGAAAATATTTGTTTTAGAGGAGTTATCACATTCTCAGCTAATGCACCATAGCCTAAGAATGGTTTAACTATCGAACCAGGTGCATACAGCCCAGATATTGAGCGATTTAGAAATACTTTACGTTTATCATTAAAGTAACCATTAATTAAAGTTTTATCTTCACCTTTTGATAAGATAGTTCCATTATACTCAGGAAAACTAGTCATACTAATGATTTCACCTGTATTAATATCCATAAGTACTCCAGCCCCTCCTCCAAATGAAGCACCCTGCGCCATATTTGATATAGATTCATACATCTTTTTTTGTATTCTACTATCAATAGAAAGTTTTATATTTTCTCCTGCTATGGGCAACGTTACAATATTTTCAGATTGTATTTCTCCCTTAACATTCGTTTCAGTAATACGCACACCATTTTTACCAGTAAGATTAGTATTATATGATTTCTCTACCCCATCTTTACCGATAAATGAATCTTGCCAATAATTACCCATTGAATCTTTTGCAGGAGAACTTACATATCCTAAGAGTAAGCCAAAACCAGGATTAGAAATATATGATCTTGCAGGAGAAGAAAGTTTACTCACATCTTCTTTACCCCAAGTATTCCACGCTAATAAGATATCATTACGGTCATATATGAGACCACGATCTGCAAATATAGGTTGTTTCATTAAAGTATTATTTTCACTTTTCTTAAAATATGCTTCACCTTTAATTATTTGAAGATAGCCTAATTGATATATAAGTACACAACTACAAAATATAAAAAATAAACTGAGGGTATATATTGTTTTCTTTGGAATTGCTTTTTCTAAACGTCCTTCAAATTGCTGAGTATTAAAATCAGGTAAATTTTTTGAGTCAAGAAATATTTCATCTGGATCAATATTTCTATTTATATATTTGTTATTTATATGGAATTTCATTTTGATTTTTATATAGTAAAATATGATCGTGTAAATACTGAATAAATAAATAAAAAATAACTATAGCTAAATACACTAAAAATGATTTACTATGAATGTTTTGTGTTTTCGTGGTAGATAGTACTTCTATAATAATACATGAAATAAGAAATTCATAATAGTTTTTAAATATAAATATTCCAACAACAGAGAAAGTTATTACTATCCACCATGGAAATACAAATATACAAATAAATAATATAATATCAAAAAAGATTCTTTTCATAAGTATATTATACTCGAGAGCATCTCATTTGACAAATACATTTATCCGTTTCTTATTTTATAATAAATGCTTCTTAGTATTAAGAAGATTATTATAATTATAAGAGAGTAAAAAATAATTTTATTACCAAAAATAAATGATAATATATAAAATATAAATAATTTGATGTACGCTATTGGTCTTTCAGTCGCATTTTCAATATTATTTGCTTTTGGTATTGCTAACTTAGTATTTAAAATCTTTGCATTAAATGGTTGATTGTCAGGAATAGTAATTCCAGAATTAGAATTCTTTATTATTGAAGATGTGGTTTCATTCAATCCTGATGATAATTTATTTAAACTTTTAATCTTATTTTCTGTTTTAAGTTTTGTTTCCGATATATTTTTTAAAGTATTTGCACGAAAGTTGTCTATGCTGTTAGCATTTGTAGCTAAAGGTACACTAATAGTATTTGGAATTATATTAGTTATAGAAGAACTAGCTTTATCAATTTGACTTTGAAGTATATCAGAAGTTGTAGCAGGATTACCATTTACATTATTTATAACAATAGGAATAAATTTATAATTTAGAGTAGTCGAATTTTTTTCTAATAATGGTGATAATATCTTTGCTGAAATAGAATGATCGCCAGAAGTTATTTTCCAATTCACATATACTTCTTTAACTTCAAAAGAAGGAACAATGACATCTCTATAACCTAGAATTACATTCTTATCATAAAATTCAACTTTTGTATTTAGTGTTGATGAATCACCATTCCAAATAGCTGTATATATTTTTACAGTATCACCTTCTATTAAATTATCTGTAGAATACCAAATATCACCAGGTATAAATCCAGTAGTAGCATTTAAAGCATAAGAAATAAAAGGATTAAAAATTAAATAAGCTAATATTGTAATAATAAAATATCTTTTCATGTTTATATTATAGCATATTTAAATTTTAAGAATATTATCCCCTATTTTAAATGCTTCTCCAGCTCCCATGGTAACTATAATATATTTTTCACCCATATTAGGAAGTTTAGCTTCTAAGTAAACCTCAAGTGTATCAAAGTTATCAAAAGCTTTTGAATTATTTGAATATTTGTTTATTTCATTACTTAGAATTTGTGATGATATAATACCATCATCGACTTCACGTGCATAGTATATAGGTAGAAGTAATACTTCATCCACATTATTAAAACTTTTTGCAAAGTCATCTAGAAGTAATTTTGTACGTGAAAATAAATGTGGTTGGAATACTATATGTATCTTCCATCCATCATTTATTGGATATATTTCTCGAAATCCTTCAATTGTAGCTTTAATCTCAGTGGGGTGATGAGCATAATCATCATAAAGTATTACTCCATTTTTAAGTTTTCCTTTGTATTCAAATCTTCTCCATGTGCCTGGGAAATTACAAACGTACTTTTCTCCATCTTTTTTTGAAATACCAAAAGTACCAGCGGCGGCTATTGCCGCCGCTGCATCTTTCTTATTGTGAATTCCCGGAACTTTTAATTTAAGTTTTCCATTATAAAATTCTTGCCAATTTATTATTTTTGCATTTGCATCATTTACAACTTCTTTTATATTTATATCATCTGGGTTACAAATTATATAACCATCTTTTGGAACTTTCATCACCATTTCATGAAATGCATTTCGAATATCTTGTATGTCTTTATAATAATCTAAATGATCTTCATCAATATTTGTAATTACTAAAACTTTCGGATTAATATTTAAGAATGATCTTCTGTACTCACAAGCTTCAACGATGAATATATCACTATCTCCATGTATATAATTTGTAGCTTTTCCATTAGAATGATTTGGATTACCTGCAAGTAAACTTCCGATTATTACAGAAGGCTTTCTCTCTACACCGTTTAGTATTTCAGCTACCATTCCTGTTGTTGTTGTTTTACCATGAGTACCACAGACTGCTATGGTATACTTATCTTTAGTTATTAGGCCTAACATTTGAGGGTATGAAAGTGATGGAATGATTTTCCCAATATTTTTAAATGGTTCTTTTATCTTCTTCGCAAGTTCTTTATCGTAAGTATCTATCGCAATTGTATAAACTATCAAATCAGTATCTAATGGAATATTCTCATAAGATTGGCCGATCTTTATATCAATACCGAGCTTCACTAGTTCATCGACAATTTCACCACCTTGCATATCTTGCCCAGTGACATTCTTCCCTATCTGTACCATCATTCTAGCAATAGCAGAGACGCCAATCCCTCCTATACCTATAAAGTGAACATTATGTATTTTTGATAAGTCTAGATTATTCATATTATTTTACTTTTTTAAATCTATCAATCCTTTTTCCACCTACAACAACTTTCTCAAAAAACATATTCATTGGGCGAACCCATAGTAAATCCTTTCTAAATTCTTTAATTTCATATAGAGGTTTATAAACAATCATATCTTCCAGAGTCTCACTATGTTTAGCAACTCCAATTATTTCATATTCCTTACCTTTATAGTGTCTATATTTTGCGCCAATTTCAATTTTTTTCATATTGTTTATATGATATTACTGTTAATAATCTATTTTTTGTTTTATCTCTTCGATAACTAGGTAGAGATAAATCATCAAATGTATCTCTATCATCGAATTTTACCATATCTTTAGGAAAAATAGATAACAATGCATTCTTGAAATTAAAATATATTTTAGAATTTTCATACTCAATATAATTACTAAAATTTACTTTCAATTTATCATAACAGTCATCTTTTTTTATTTCAAATTTATGAATAAATGGACCTATATAAATTGACAAATTCGATATATTAAAATTTTTAATCATATCGGAATTCAGGTTCGTATATAAACCACGCCAACCTAAATGTGCTATACCTATAGTTGCTCCATCTCCATAGCACACTGGTGCACAGTCTGCAGTTTTAATACCTAATTTAAAATTAATATTTTTAGTAAATACACCATCATAATTGTTTAAATGTTCGCTTCCATTTATAATTTCTGTTATGTTAGAACCATTAACTAAAACAGGAATAAGTACTTTCTCTTTGCAATCTTGAAAGTCAGAATAAATATTAATATTATAATT
>CAIOXR010000041.1 GCA_903862375.1 uncultured bacterium | reverse complement strand
GAGTGGCATTACAATCTGGTTTTATACTCAAAAGTTCAGCATAACTAACCTCATTCTTCTCATCATTTCTTTTATTTTTATTTCAATATCGCCAACAGGCATTTTAACTGAAAGGATAAGAGAAGAAATTTTCAAACCTTATGTGCTCATAACTCTCCCTGCCATAATTATATGGTTAAAAATAACACACGATATGGTAAAGCAAAATTAAATTGGTGCGTGTTAATTAGTAATTGTAAAGAAATAAATCATACATTTGCAAAAAAAATTAGCAAATGGAAAATCAAGATTTATTAAAAGAAAAATACAGAATGTTTAAAACCATTTTGAATGAACGAGATACTCGTTTGATATTAGCTTTAGAAGCTATAAGTTTAGGTAGAGGTGGTATCAGTTCAGTGTCAAGAAATTCAGGGTTGTCAAGGTCAACATTAACTATTGGTATCAATGAACTTAGAAGTAAAGAAAACTTGAAAGTTGTTAAAGATATTCCTATTCGGATGTCAGGAGGTGGCAGAAAAAAGGAAACTGAAAAGAATGAAAATCTTGAATATGTAATTGATGAAATAGTTTGCCCTCATACGGTGGGAGATCCAATGAGTCCGCTATTATGGAGCAGTAAAAGTTTGCGACATATTGCAGAGGCAGCAAAAGAAAGGGGTTGCCCTATAAGTCATCAGTCAGTAGGAGAAATATTAAAAGCAAAAGGATATAGTTTGCAGGGAAATAGAAAGACAGATGAAGGTAGCAACCATATTGATAGAGATGCGCAGTTTAATTATATTAATAATATTGCAAAAGATTTCTTAGCGACTGAAGACCCTGTAATATCAGTTGATTGTAAGAAAAAGGAATTAATAGGAAACTTCAAGAATACAGGAGAAGAATGGGCTCCAATAAAAAAACCGACAACGGTAAAGGTATATGACTTTATAGATAAAGAATTAGGTAAGGCCATCCCTTATGGAGTTTATGATATAGCCAATAATGAAGGTTGGGTAAGTGTTGGCATAAGCCATGATACTGCCAGTTTTGCTGTATCAACAATTAGAAATTGGTGGTATGAAATGGGCGAAGAGAAATTTAGCAAATCAAAACGAATATTTATAACAGCGGATGGCGGAGGAAGCAACAGTTCAAGAAGTAGATTATGGAAAATAGAACTACAGGTATTAGCAGATGAAATTGGCAAAGAAATAACGGTAAGTCATTTTCCTCCGGGTACAAGTAAATGGAATAAAATTGAACACAGATTATTTTCACACATTACAATGAATTGGAGGGCAAGACCATTAACAAGCATACAATTGGTGGTGGATTTAATAGCATCAACCAAAACAACCAAAGGGTTAAAAGTGAAATCTAAATTAGATAAGTCTATGTATGAAAAAGGAATAAAAATATCAGATGAAAAATTAGGAAGAATTAATATTAAGAAAAGCGATTTTCACGGAGAATGGAACTATACAATCATGCCAAAAATTGTACAGGTTATTTCTTGACAGATACTAAGTTGCTTTAATTGTTGTTTTCCTATTCCATTCTCCAAGGAAAAATCAAACATATCCAGATTATAGCATAAAGGCAAACGTGCCTGTTTAACTCTTTTGTCAAGGTCTTTTTCCATTCTGTGCTTTATTTCTATATCAAGAATATCATTAAAGAATTCCAGATAAGTTATTTTATTTTTTTCAGCTTCGTATATAATACTTTCGCAATCGTTTGAAAGAGCTGTCAAATTTAATTGTTTGCAATGATTTTTAATAATTTCAGTTTTAGTCATGATTTAAGAATTTAAAGGTTAATAATATTTTCATAGTCTTGAATGTTGCTTC
>CAIOXR010000040.1 GCA_903862375.1 uncultured bacterium | reverse complement strand
CTGATACAATTTTAGAAAATTTATTGAAACTTAATACTGAGTATAGAAAATTATATAATTCTATTGGTAGTAAATCGATTCCAGAGATAACACTTTTGGAGAATGGACATGAGCAATTTATTATTAAAAAATCCAAATATAACTGGCTTTCAAAAGTATAATTTATGAACATTGAATTTATATTTACATTAGTAATTAGTTTTTTAATTTTTTATATCGGAATTATTACCGTATTTCACAATAGAAAAGATGTAACTAGTAATTTTTTTGCTTTAATAAGTTTATCAACAGTTATATGGGCTTTTTCAAATTATTTTTCACTTAAATCTATATTATTTCCAACTTTATTTTGGTCTAGACTAGTTTTATTTTTTGCGGTTCCACATATTTTATTATTTTACTTTTTTATTAATAATTTTCCAGCACCCACTCTTGTTATACCAAAGAAACGTATATACATATTAAGTTCGATAGCAACTATTATTATGTTATTAACTTTAACACCATATGTATTTAAAGGTTTAAATTATGATAGAGATATACCAAGTCCTACTCCAGGTGTATTAATGCCAATATTTGGATTATTTATTATCTCTTTGTTGATAGTGTGTATCGTACAAATGGTAAAAAAGTATTTATATGTTAATGTTAATGAGAAAAGATCATGGGGTGTAATGCTTTTAGGCTTTGCATTTAGTTATATTTCTCTTATTTTTACAAATTTTATTCTTGTAAATACAATTAGTGAGACAAGTTTTATATTATTTGCACCATTATTAATGTTACCATCTATACTTGGAAGTTATTATTCGATTATGAAATACAGGTTATTTAATATCAAAACTATGGCCACTGAGCTTATAGTATTTGTTTTACTTTCTGTGTCATTGATTCAAATTATTTTTTCAAATACAACTTTAATATTTATATTTAATTTATCAATATTCATAATGTTTTTGATTGCAAGTATTTTATTAATTAAAAGTGTTTATATTGAAGTAAAACAAAAAGAAAGATTACAGACTTTAAGTACCAAACTTGAGGAATCAAATATTGATTTAGAGCATGCAAATGAAAAACTTAAAGGTTTAGATAAACTTAAAACAGAATTCGTTTCCCTTGCTTCTCACCAATTAAGAAGTCCTTTAACTGCTATAAAAGGTTATGCATCTATGCTTGAAGATGGCGATTATGGGGATATAAATATTAAGGCAAAAGAAGCAATAGATCGAATATATCAATCAAGTAAGAATTTAGCCATTATTATTGAGGACTTATTGAATGTGACAAAAATAGAAGCAGGAGGTATGAAGTATGAAATGGCACCTTTTAGTTTATCGAAAGTTGGAAATGATGAAGAAAAAGATTTATCAATAAATGCAGAGAATAAAGGCCTAAAACTTACCTTTGAATCAGATGATGAAGCTTTGTGTATGGTAAATGGTGATAGAGAAAAGATAAGACAAATTATTATAAACTTTATAGATAATTCTATTAAATATACCAAAGAAGGGAGTATAAATGTTTCAGTAAAAAATAAAGATGGTAAGGTAGTATTTTGTGTTAAAGATACAGGTATGGGAATGTCGGAAGAAACAAAGAACTCTCTTTTTCAAAAATTCTCTCGTGGTGATGGTGCTCGTATGAATACTACTGGGTCTGGATTAGGATTATATCTTGCTAAAGAGATTATAAGTGCTCATGGTGGACGAGTCTGGGTGGAATCAGATGGTGTAGGTAAGGGTTCAGCTTTCTTTATGGAAATGGATGTATTTAAATAAATACAATAAATTATATTTTAGTTATTTTGTAATCATTATCTAGATCATTTATCTCATAACCTAGGTCTTTAATTTTCTGTCTATATTCATCACTTTTCTGCCAGTCTTTATTTATACGAGCTAGGTGTCTTTCTTCTGCTAGTTTTTCAATATCATTTGGTATAATATCTTCTTTGATTAAATCAAAACCTAAACCTAGAACTTTATCAAAGTCTAGTGTCGTTGCTAATTTATCTTCATTTGTTAGATTTGATTTAATCATTTCTTGAAAGGTAGCTATGGCTTTAGGTATATTCAAATCATCATTTATATCATTATTGAATCGTGTTTTGTATTCTTGATCTATACTACCTATATCCGTACCAAAAGTTTTAATTTTATTAATTAAATTATCATAACCATTTTTGGCAGATATAATTATTTCATTACTCCACTCCATTTGTTTTCTGTAATGTACAGCAAAAGTTGCAAAACGATAGACAAGAGGGTTTATGTCTTTATCGATAAATTCACTTTTTACAGTTAAGAAATTACCAGTACTTTTTGCCATTCTCTCACCATCTTTTAAATTAAGAAA
Organism: uncultured bacterium; assembly: GCA_903862375.1. Taxonomy (GTDB): domain Bacteria; phylum Patescibacteriota; class Minisyncoccia; order Phycocordibacterales; family UBA9973; genus UBA8515. The sequence continues at coordinate 5,577 of CAIOXR010000040.1, read as the reverse complement.
TGCACCATGCATCCAATAATTTACCCAAGGCATCTTTCCTGTGTATGCTTCGCTTTGAGCAAGTTCGTTTGTATGGTGTAAGTTAATAAAATCAATACCACCACAATGTATATCAAAATGTTCACTTAGATACTTTATACTCATAGCCGAGCACTCGATATGCCATCCAGGAAAACCAATACCCCAAGGACTATCCCATTCCATTTGCCTTTTTGTATCTTTAGGTGAAAACTTCCAAAGAGCAAAGTCTGTAGCATTTTCTTTTTCATTATTAATTTCTATCCTTGCACCTTCCAATAGTGATTCTAATTTTTGGTGAGAAAGCTTTGCATAATTAGAGACTTTTGATGTATTGAAGTAGATTCCATCGCTTGTTTTATAAGTGTATCCTTTCTTTTCTAATTTTTGTATCATTTCTATCTGTTCTTTTATATTATCCGTTGCTTTACAGAAAATATCCGGATAAATTATATTTAAATTAGTAAGATCTTCTTTAAATTTATTTGTATAGAATTCAGCTATTTCATAAGCAGATTTATTCTCTTTAGCTGATTCTTTTTCAATTTTATCTTCACCCATATCTCTATCACCAGTTAGATGGCCTACATCTGTAATATTCATCACGTGTTTTACATTATAGTCATTATAAAGTAAAACTCTTTTTAATATATCTTCAAATATATATGTACGTAGATTTCCAATATGAGCGTAGTTGTAGACAGTTGGGCCACAAGTATAAAGACCCACTTCTTTATCATTTATAGGTTTGAATTCTTCTTTTTCTCTTGTTAATGTATTATATATTTTTAAAGCCATATAGATATAATAAGTGAAATTAATAATAATATTAAGAATATGATAAATTTATGAATTACTTTATTTTTATTTGATAACTGGTTTTTTAATTTCTGGATTTTTTGAATATTTGTAACTAATTCATTATCAAAATTAATATATAAATTTTTCAATAAATATGCAAATAATAACCAATTACTATTTATTTTCTCATTTGATACCATATCAAGTTCCATTTCTTTAGTGAATTGATCGATAGCTGTCAAATGGGTATTATGTATTGATAAGACTAAATCATCACTTACAAAGAATATTATCTTATTATATATTGAAATGTATATATACTCATTATTTATCTCTATTTTGTCATCTATTTTAGGTGATGATAAGTAATTTTTAATTAGAGTTGGGATAGTGTACTTTTCTAATACATGTTCTATCTCTTCTTTCTTTGGTGATTCTAAATCAATCCAATTCAACTCTTTATGATTATATTTTGATATCATTTTCATATTATACAGTCCTACTTGCAATTTTGCTAACTTTTGTGTATTATAAGGGTTGTAGAAAGTTGGATAAATAAAGCTATCTACAAATATAAATATATGGTAACAGCTAAAAAAACAACAAAAAATACAAATGAAGAAAGTAAGGAATTTGCTGTAATCTTCACAGGAGGTAAGCAGTACAAAGTTGCAGTCGGAGATATTCTTAAAATCGAGAAATTAGAAGGCGAATTTGCAGTCGGAGATAAAATTACTTTTGATAAAGTCCTACTTGTAGATAATGGAGTAGACACAACTATCGGAAATCCATATATAGCTGGGGCAAAAGTAGAATCACTTTTCCAAAAAGCAGGTAAAGGTAAGACAGTCACTGTAGTAAAATATAAACAAAAGAGTAGATATTTGAAGAAGAACGGTCACCGCCAGCCTTACATAGAAGTCAAAATCTCAGCAATTAAATAATACTAAAAATAATTCAGTCCTGTAGCTTTGCTTCGGGGCTGAATTTCTATTTACTTATGTTATGCTCTATTCCTTAGCGCATTCTTAATTGTTTCGGAGTCGGAGTACTCAAGCTCGGTGCCAGTAGAAAGGCCACGACCGAGGGATACAATATTCAAATCATATTTATCTTTTAGGGGTATCAGTAATTCTCTTAAATACATGTCAGTATGTTCACCTTGAGGGTTAAGTGATAAAGCAATAATTACTTCTTTCAGATTATTTTGATTTGATTGATTATCAATATTTCTTAATAATTCTTTAGTTCGGACAAAAGTAGGTGTGTCCTTAGTAACTATTGGCACAAGTCCACCTAGTATAAAATACAAACCATTATAATTTTTACTTCTTCTAATATTCTCATAGTCAGCATCTTTCTCAACGATAAGTAGGGAAGTCTTATCTGTTTTTGTATTACTACAGTTATCACAAAGTTGATCTTGCTTTGATTGGAAGAATAGGAAACAAGAAGGACACTGGTGAATAGTATTCTTCAAATCAATAATTTTATCTCCAAGTTCTTTTACATAAGTAGGATTTTTATGTAATAAGAAGTATACAAAACGCTTGGCTTGGCGCTCACCAATTCCAGGGAATTCTTTAAAATATTCAGTTAATTTATCTATAGGATTCATATTTTTTTTATTATTGCGGAATCGAAATGTTCTTTTTCGAATGGTCTGCCCCCTAGTCCTCCCTCGTCCGAGGACCTGAGAAAAAGAATATTTCGATGTAGCTTATATTTTAAAACTGATCAATTGCTTTATTTGTAGAACTTGGTGTGAATTGATTTACTCCAGACTTATCTATTGAAACGAAAGTTGTCATCTTTTCATCAAAGTATAGATCTACTTTACCGACTGGTCCATTCCTATGTTTTTCAATTAATATCTCAGCAATATTTGTTTTCTCACTTTCATCTTTACCCTTATCTTCTCTGTGAATGAACATAACGATATCAGCATCCTGCTCGATAGAACCTGAATCTCGAAGGTCAGATAATCTAGGACGTCCTCCGCGAGTTTCAACTGCACGGTTCAGCTGTGAAAGTGCTATAACCGGTACATCAAATTCTTTTGCAAGTGCTTTAAGTGATCGTGATAATTCAGTTACTTGATTCACCATATTATCATAATTTTTTGATGTAGACATCAACTGTAAGTAGTCGACTATTATAAGTCCGATACCATGTTCGGCTCTGATGCGACGACAGACAGAGCGCATACGGACGATAGAGTTACCTGCTAAGTCATCGATGAATATAGGAGCTTTTGAAAGTAGATCAAGAGAGTCACGTATTTTAGCGAATTCACTTTCAGAAGTAAGATTACCAGTTCGAAGATTCCAAGCATTTACTCTAGCTTGAGCGGCAAGCATTCTGTCTACTAACTGTTGAGTACTCATTTCAAGAGAAAAGATAACTACAGGAGTACCATGATTAAGTGCAGCTTGACGAGCGATATCTAAAGCTAAGGTTGTCTTACCCATAGAAGGACGCGCAGCGAGTATTATAAGGTCAGACTTTTGGAGTCCAGAAAGATATTGATCAAGATCATGAAAGCCAGTAGGCACACCACGAAGCTCACCTTTACTCTCATGAAGTTTCTCAAGTCTCTCCCATGCTTCAGGTAGACTATCTTTTATAGAAGTAAAAGCATGCCCCGACATGTTATTGTTTATACCCATCATTCTTTTCTCTGCTTGATCAAGAATTTCAAAGACATTTTCTATCTCTTCAGTAAAACCTAATTCGGAAATATCAGAACCAGCATCTACTATTTTTCTTAATAAATGCTTTTGCGAGACTATATCAGCATAGTATTTAATATTTGTAGAAGCGGGGACAGAGTTACTCAAATCTGTAAGATAGCTATTCCCACCGATAGAATCAAGCATACCTTTCTCTTTAAGTTTATGTGAGACAGAAAGTAGATCTATAGGATCACCTTTACTTGACAACTCAAGCATAATTTTGTAAATATTTGAATGTTTTGCAACATAAAATGAGCTTTCATTTATAATATCGTTTATCTCGTGTATTGCACCAGGACGGAGCATTATAGACCCCAAAACTGCTTTTTCCCCATCGATACTTTGGGGAGGAATACGTATATTTGAACTTTTGTTTATAGCCATAAGAGTCATTGTAACATTTGTGGAGATAGTATCAAACTTGCATTTACTTATAAGTATGTGTGTAAAATGTGCAAAACTATTAATATTTTGGTATAATTATATATATGAAAAATATGAATGAAATAGTACTTACAGGGGATCGTCCTACAGGCAGACTGCATTTAGGTCATTTCGTAGGGTCTATACAGAATAGGATTAAACTTCAAAACGAGTCAAGTAAATCTTTTTACATGGTTGCAGATATTCAAGGACTTACTGATAATGCGAATAATCCACAAAAAGTTAGAGATAATGTTATTGAGGTCGCCCTTGATAATTTGGCTTGTGGTGTTGATCCTAAAAAAACAATAATGTTTATACAATCTGAAGTTCCTGAAATAGCAGAACTTACAGTTATATTTTTAAATTTAGTTACCCTTGCTAGACTCAAAAGAAATCCAACAGTAAAAAATGAAATAAAACAAAAAGGTTTTAATGAAGATGTACCTGCTGGTTTTCTTTGTTATCCTATTTCACAAGCAGCTGATATATTATTTTGTAAAAGTAGTTTAATACCTGTAGGTGAAGATCAGCTTCCTGTGATAGAGCAAGTGAATGAAATTGTAGATACTTTCAATCGTTATTACGGAAAGGTATTTAATAAAGTAAAACATTTAGTAGGTGACACTCCGCGTCTTATCGGCATTGATGGTAATTCTAAGATGGGTAAATCTTTAAATAATGGAATTTATCTTTCAGATAGTTTAAAAGAAATTACTCAAAAAGTGATGAGTATGTATACAGATCCGAAACACATACACGTAGAAGACCCTGGTAATGTAGAAGGGAATGTTGTTTTTTCTTATCTTGATATTTTTGATTCAAATAAAAAAGAAATAGCAGAATTAAAAGAAAAATATAAAAAGGGAGGTTTGGGTGATGTAGTAATAAAAAAGAGATTAATAAATGTTCTTGAAGAAATAATTTCACCTATTCGAACAAAAAGATTAGAATTAGAAAAAAATCCAGAATTAGTTATGAAGATTTTAGAAGACGGAACAAAAAAAGCACGTATTGTAGCAAAAGAAACAATGGCCGAAGTAAGAAAAGCTATTAGAATTAATTATTTTTAATTTATGAAATATATATTTGCGATAATTTTAGTTGTATTAAATATAGTAAATATACCTTTGAGTATGTTATATATGGCAGTTCAAAAGTGGTATTTACCAATGTGGAAGAAAGATAAAGTTATATATTTTGCATTTGCACCTTTTTATTGGATTTTAGTTGGTCTGACCTTTATATTTGGATATCCTTGTGAAAAGATAGGTGGATTAGTTCATTAGAATAATATTTGCTTGAAAAGTTAAATATGGTATTATAAGATTACAACCTTAGAACCAGCTGACACTGGGGAGGTGAGAGAAGAAAATGATTCAAAATCTATTTATTAAGAGATAATGAGACATAGTAGAACTCTCCGTATACTTGCGTTAAAAGTAAATTAAGTTAAAAGTAGGGTGGCACCGCGAAAAGAAATCGCCCCTGCAAATTTATCAATGTGATAAGTTTTCAGAGGCGATTTTTTGTCTCTAGTTGTGGTATAATTATCAAGTTTGATATTATATTTCAATATTATTAATTAATATTTTATATT
>CAIOXR010000039.1 GCA_903862375.1 uncultured bacterium | reverse complement strand
CTGGCATAGATCCTGTATGAAAGAAGGTTGTACTAATACCTTTGAGACTTCATATTCACCCGAACGTCCTGAGATAGTATACTGTGAGAAGTGTTATCAGCAAGAGGTGTATTAAATAATTAATAATTAAGAATTAATAATTAAGAATGGAATACAAACCAGAAAACAAAAATACCTGCCCCGTACTAATTTTTTGATTAAGTAATATAATGATTAATATATAATTGCATAATTTGATTTGATATAAATATGGATAAAGAATATAAAAAATTAGTATTGGGGTGTCAGAACTGCAAGATTGACTTCATAATAGAGCCTGAGGATTTTATGTTCTATGAGAAGATTAAGGTTCCTCCTCCGACTTTTTGTTTTGATTGTAGATTACAGAGAAAACTTGCTTTTTTGAACGAAAGAGATCTTTTCAAAAGAAATTGTGATAAATGTCTTAAAAGTACAGTATCGATGTATTCACCTGAAAGCCCTTACAAAGTTTACTGTACCTCTTGCTATAATGGACGAGGTGATCTTTATGAATATGGTACAAATTATGATTTTTCAAAAACATTTTTTGAACAGTTTGATGAACTCTGGAAAAAAGTTCCTCGCTTACATTTAGCACATAAAAATAATAATGCTGAAGGGTGTGAATATGCAAATTATATTTATCATGGGAAAAATGTATATCTTTCGTATGAAGTAGTTTACTCAGAAGATATTCTTTACTCTAGACAAGTACACGAAGGGAACCGTAATTGTATTGATTGTGAAAATATACATTCTAATGAAAGAGGGTATGAATTATTTGATTCCTCAAAAAATTATAATTCTAGATTTCTAATTCGTTCAAATCAATGCGTAGATTCAGTATATCTTTTTGATTGTAATAATTGTACTGATTGTTTTATGTCGTATAATTTAAGGAATAAAAGTTATGTGTTTAGGAATGAACAATTAACTCGTGAAGAATATTTAAAAAATATGAAAGACATAGCTTTTGATTCATATACAATGCAAGAAAAGCTTAAAAAAGAATTCTTTGATCTTTCTAAAAAAGCATTATATCGCTTCGCGATGATGAAAAATACAAAAGATTGTACAGGAGATTTTATAGAGAATTCAAAAAATGCCCTTTATTCTTTTAGTTTAATTGATGTAGAAAATTCTAAATATATTGTTTTTGATACAAATAAAACAAGAGATTCATATGACCTACTTTATGTTGGTAGAACTGAACTTTGTTATGAACTTACTAATGCTGGAGCTGGTTGCACTAATTCGATGTTTTCTGTTGATATTGGTACTTGTTACGATACGAAATATTGTGTATCTTGTAATGATTCAAAAAATTTATTTGGTTGTGTTGGTTTAAAGAATAAACAATATTGTATTTTAAATAAACAGTACACTAAAGAAGAATATGAAAAACTTTTACCTGAAGTTATTGAGAGTATGAATAATTTAAATTATACTGATAAAAGAGGAGTAGTGTATAAATATGGTGAATTTTTCCCTTTTGAGTTATCACCTTATTCTTATAATCAATCTTTAATTTATGAAATATTTCCATTATCAAAAGAAGAAATAGAAAAAAGAGGATATCTTTGGCGAGATGAAAAAGTAAAACAATATATACCTACTATTGAAAGTAGTAAATTACCTGATAGAATAAATGATATTACAGATGATATCCTAGAAGAGGTAATTTCTTGTCCAAATAATGGAAAGGTTGAAACAAAGTGTACATTAGCATATAAAATAATGCCAAATGAATTATCATTTTATCGATTTATGAAAATACCGTTACCAAGAAAGTGCCCTAATTGTCGTTATTATGAAAGGTCAAAATGGAAAAACCCTTGGAAGCTTTGGAATAGAAGTTGTATGTGTGACAAGAAAGATCATTTTCACAAGATAGATAAATGTGAAGTTAAATTTGAGACATCATATTCTCCAGATAGACCTGAGATAGTATACTGTGAGAAGTGTTATCAGAATGAGGTATATTAAATTAAATATATATTTCAGATAGGGGTTAAACCCCTATCTGGAAGAAATGAAAGATAAATGGATTAATAATATGGAATACAAAAATGAAAATAGAATATGCCAAAATTGCAAGAAAGACTTCATGATTGAGTCAGAGGATTTTTTGTTTTATAAGAAGATGAAGGTACCAGTGCCTACTTGGTGTCCAGTATGTAGATATAAACGTAGAATTATATGGAGAAATGTTAGATATTTAACACGAGGGAAAGATGAAATAACTGGTAAAGAAATATTCACTGGCATTCCCAATGAATCAGGTCTTAAAATATATGATTTACATTATTGGAATAGCGATAAATGGGAAGCCTTAGATTATGGATTTGATTATGATTTTGCTGAAACATTTTTTAAGCAAATTAAAGAATTGTTTTATAAAGTTCCTTTTAATAGTGTTTCCAAACAGAGAAATATAAATTCAGATTACTCAAATCAATGTGATGATATGAAAAACTCATATCTTTGTTTTAATGCAGGTTTTTGTGAAGATTCTGCTTATTCATGTAATGTACATAGTATAAAAAATTGTTTTGATTTAACTTCTTGTTATAATAGTGAATTTTGTTATGAAGACGTTAGAGTTGAAAAAAGTTATCATACTGTAGGTTCTACTATGTGTGAAAGTTGTATTGATGTATTTTTTTCAAAAAACTGTGTAGGGTGTAATAATTGTTTTGGTTGTGTAAATTTAAGAAACTCTTCATATTTAATTTTTAATGTTCAGTATACTAAAGATGAATATTTTAATAAAATTAATTCTTTTAATTTAAATACATGGGAAGGATTTAATGATTTAAGAAAAAAATCGGAAAATTTTTGGACAAAATTTCCTATCAAATATATGCTTGGATCAAGAAACTACAACTCTACAGGGGAAGATATTAAAGAATGTAAGAATGTAAATGATTGTTATATTGTTCAAAAAGGAGAAAATTTAAAATATTCTCAAGATCTATTTTTTGGTGGAGCAAGTGATTCATATGATTACACTTGTTGGGGTTTAAATGCTTCTCAATTATACGAATGTATGATTTGTGGTGAATTTGTCGATAGATTAAAGTTTTGTTTTGATTGCTGGCCAAGTTGTCAGGAGTTAGAATATTGTATGAACATGAGAAGATCAAAAAATTGTTTTGCTTGTGTTGGTTTAAAAGACAAACAGTATTGTGTTTTTAATAAACAATACACAAAAGATGAATACTTTACTCTTATTAATAGAATCAAAGAAAATATAGATGAAAACCCATATATAGATAAACATGGTAATATATATAAGTATGGAGAATTTTTTCCTATAGAGATTTCTCCTTTTGCCTATAATGAAACAATATTAAATGATCAATTTTTATCAAATAAAGAAAAAGCAGAAAAAGAAGGTTATATTTGGAGAAATCATGATCAGAAAATATATAATATAACTATTAATGCAAATAATCTAATATCACCAATTAATCAAGTAGATGAAAATATAACCAAAGAAATTATAAAATGCGAACAATGTGGGAACGCCTACCGTATTATATTTGAAGAATTTCAATTTTTAAAAAAAATAAATTTACCATTACCGAGACTCTGCTCTAATTGTAGATTTATTAGACGACAGGAATTTATGGTTCCCCCTTTAATAAATGAATCACAATGTATGTGCAATGGAGAATATTCTTTAAATTCACAATATAAAAATACTCAAAAGCATAATATACATGGTAATGAAAGATGTAAAAGTATTTTTAAAACAGCTTACGACCCAGAAAAGGAAATTATATATTGTGAGAAGTGTTATCAACAAGAGGTGTATTAATAATTAAGAATAAATAGTAGAATACAAAATAAATATAATGAATTCAAATACACAAAAAATTAAAGATAGGCTTTCGATTGTTGATGTTATCTCTTCGTATATTCAAGTAGAACAATCAGGAAAGAATTTTAAGGCAAAGTGTCCTTTCCATAATGAGAAGACTCCTTCATTTTTTATATCTGTCGATAGAGGGACATACTATTGTTTTGGTTGTGGAGAGAAAGGGGATATATTCTCTTTTATTGAGAAATTTGAAGGTACTGACTTTATGGGGGCACTTAAGCTATTAGCAGAAAGAGCTGGTATAAAACTTGAAACTACAAAAAGTAACGATAAGTATATAGATAAGAAAGAATTATATTTTGAGATTATGGAAAATGCAACTTTATTCTTTGAAAATAATTTTAATAATGAATCAAAAGCTCGCAGTTACTTACTAAGTAGAGGGTTATCAGATACAAGTATTAAGACTTTTAGAATAGGTTATGCGAAAGATGAATGGAGATCTCTTTCAGACTACCTGTTATCAAAAGGCTATAAGATAAATGATCTAGAGATTGTCGGACTAGTCAAGAAAACAGAAAAGGGAAGTTATGACAGATTTCGATCTCGTATAATATTTCCAATTTGTGATTCAAGTGGAAGAGTTATTGCTTTTACAGGGAGAATATTTGGTGAATCTTCACAAGTAGGACAAATAAGTAAAGATGAACAGGCAGTAGCAAAGTATTTGAATTCTCCTGATACACCTCTTTTTAATAAATCAAATGTATTTTTCGGAATAGATAAAGCAAAGTCTTCAATACGGAAAAGAGGTTATAGTATAGTAGTAGAAGGTCAGCTTGATATTATACTTTCTCATCAGATAGATTTTACAAATACTATTGCAGTTTCAGGTACGGCATTTACTGATAGTTTGACGGATCATGAATCAAAAGTAAATAACCTTGGTTTAATACGGAGATTGTCTCCAAATATTATCTTTGCTTATGATGGAGATTCTGCTGGTATAAGGGCAGTAAGTCGCTCTGCTATTATTGCATTATCACTTGATATGCAAGTAAAAGTAGCACAATTACCAGAAGGTAAAGATCCAGCAGATGTGATAAAAGAAAATCAAGACGAATGGAAAGATATTATAAAAAATGCAGTAGATATTATTAATTTTCATGTAGAAAGAATTTGTAAAAATACAAATGATATAAGACAAAGAGGTAAGCTTATCCGTGACATTATTTTTCCATTTTTAATAATGATAAAAAGTTCAATAGATAAATCTTCTTACATATCCATAATCCACTCTAAGACGGGTATACCAATCAATGCAATAGTTGAGGATTTTGAGATTTATCAAAAGAATCATATGGTGGATAATCCAGCTAAAGTTTCCAAAGATAAGTTAGTAGAGAAAGAATCATTATCTCGTAGAGATAGCCTAGGAAGAAGATTGTTTGGGATAATATTTTGGCAAGAAAGTGAAAATTCAAGCTTTGGTCTAAAACATATACATAAGTCTTTGACTGATAAGGTGGGTAAAGACGCATTTGAAGACCTTATTAAGCTTTATGGGCCATACAGAGAGGTTCTAGCTTCAGAGGCAGAAATGTGGTATGGTAATAGGATAAAAGATTTACCTCGAGATATAGAGGAGATAATGCTTAATTTAGAAGAAGAAATTCTAAATGAACGATTAATTTTATTAAAGAATAGGATAAATGAACGGGGGAATGTGAATGAAGATTTTGATTCTGACCCTACGCTTATAGATTATCAAAAAACAGTCGAACAAATAGAGAAAATAAAAAGTAATAGGTCAAAATAATTATTATGAAAAAAAAGATAAAGAAAGTTGTAACAAAAAAGATAATTAAGAAAGTAGTAAAAAAAACTACAGTTAAGAAACCAGTTAAGATAGTGAAGAAAATAAAGAAAGTAGTTAAGAAAGTTACGAAAAAAGTAGCAAAAAAGGTAATAAAAAAAGAAACTAAAAAAGTTTCAAAGATTGTAAAACCTAAAGCAAAAACTAAATTTAAAACAAATAATTTTAAGGTTATTTCTAAAATAGTTACTTCCTCAAAAAAGGTAGCGATGGAGAACAAGGTGAAAGAAGAAGAAGTAAGAGCTGTAGAGATGATAGAGAAAGGTAAGAAAAGAGGATTCGTAACTTATGATGAAATTATTAAAGAATTTCCAGATATAGAAACTAATATTTTATTCTTAGATGATTTATATGACCGTTTTGCGGTCGCTGGTATTGATGTGCTTGAAGGAGGTAATTTACTAGATACAAGTGGAGAGGTAGAAAAGCTTGCGCTTAAGTATAGTAAAGATGCTAAAACATATGATTCGATTCAGATGTATTTGAAAGAGATTGGTCAGTATCCTTTAATTGCTGCAAATGAAGAAAGAGACTTAGCGAAAAGAATTGAAAAAGGAGACATAGAGGCTAAGAATTTACTTGCACGTGCGAACCTTCGTTTGGTTGTTTCTATTGCAAAGAAATACGTAGGAAGAAGTTCTGACCTTTCTTTACTTGATCTTATTCAGGAGGGAAACCTTGGTCTTTTTAAAGCAGTAGAGAAGTTTGACTGGACAAAGGGTTATAAATTCTCTACATATGCAACTTGGTGGATACGTCAATCTATCACTCGTGCATTGGCTGATCAGTCTCGTACTATTCGTATACCAGTTCATATGGTAGAAACTATTTCAAAATATAAACAAGTAGTAAGGCGCTTATCTCAAGATTTAGGACGTGATCCACTTGTTGAAGAAATAGCTACAGAGATGAATTTAGAAGTAGAAAAAATCCATATTATAGAGCAGATAAATCAAGAAACTGTTTCTTTGGAGCAACCGATAGGGGATGATGATGAGAAGTCTACAAGAGGTGAGTTCATACCCGATGATAAGATTCTTCGTCCCGACCAAGACTCATCACGTAGAATACTCTCAGATCAGATTAAAGAAGTACTTGATACTCTTTCTCCGAAAGAAAGGAAGATACTTGAGCTTAGATATGGCCTTACGGATGGAGTACAGCATACTTTAGAAGAAGTAGGTCAAGATTTTGGTGTTACCCGTGAACGAATACGTCAGATTGAAGCAAAGGTACATGAGAAGCTTAGAAATAATGATAAAATTGCAAGACTTAAAAACTATTTTGATTAATTCCTATAAATAAAAAACAGCCAGAGATTATCTGACTGTTTTTTTGTAAATTTTACTAATCTAAAGCTGTTCATCTACAGGAGCTTCTTTTGGTACTACTAAATTAAATAACAAATCAGCGTATTTCCAAAATGCATCATTGCCTTTTATACTTGCAATACATTCAGATGCAATTGCTCTTTCCATTGCATTTTTATGAATTTGAACTAGTGGGAACTGACGGTAAACCCAAGCAATTTCACCATTAGATTCATTATATACTTTCTCTAAAATTGGATGAAATCTTGCACAGAATGGACATTCAAAATCAGAATATTCTACAATAGTGACTTTTGCAGTATTTATATTCCCTAAAATATGCTCATTAGATTCTACTGGAGGCATTTCACCTGTATAAGGAGTTGTAACTTTTCCAGAAACAACTTCATTTATTATTTTATTAACATTTTCATATGAATCTGCACCACTGATTTTAGATTTTACTCCATTTGGTCCTATAACAATACTATAAGGTGTCCCTACACCATTTTCTCCTTTCATTGCACTAGTAACGCTAGCTTCTATTTTCTTATTGAATGCTTCTTTATTAAAAGATTGTATACAGGCTGTAAATTTTTCTTTACTTACTCCTACCTGTTCGGATAGAGTTTTTGCTTTTGTAGATTTATTTAGACCTGAGTTACCTCCATTCGTTATTAAAATAGCTAACATTACTAAAAATCCTGCAACTATAATAGCTGTAGGTGTATTAATTTTTTGCATTTTATTATTTTCCATTCATTTATTATATCATAATATTAAATTTGTTAATCATATAGAGTATTGAAAAAGAGTTAAAAATATGCTATAATAACTGGGTATGAGTCTAGTTTACACTATTATTTTCTATATGTTTTCTTTTATTTCTGTTTATGTACAGATATTTTTTTTATTGACTTTTTTAGAAAAGAGACATTCTATCGTTAAGAATCCCAAAAATTTGGAGTTAGCTAGGTATCCAACTGTCACAATTGCAGTACCTTGCTATAATGAAAAAGATACTATAGTTAAAACAGTAGAATCACTTCTTTCTCTTGATTATCCTAAAGACAAGATTACTATTTTTTTGATTGATGATGGAAGCAAAGATCAGACTTGGGAAATTTTACAGAGTTTTGATAATGGTAAAAATGTAAGGGCTTTTCATAAAGAGAATGGAGGGAAACATACTGCTCTTAATTTGGCTTTAAAAAAATATACTTCTGAATTCTTTGGTTGTTTAGATGCTGATTCTTTTGTTAATGACCAAGCTTTGAAAAGAATAATTAAATATTTTGAGTTAGATCCAAAAACTATGGCTGTGGCTCCGTCTATAGTTGTATATAATCCAAAGAATATTTTGCAATCAGCTCAAAAGGTTGAATACGATATGGCGATTTATACTAAAAAGATGCTCGGTTTTATGGGTGGTATACACGTAACACCTGGTCCATTTTCTATATTTAGAAGAAAAGTATTTGATGATTTAGGAAACTATCATAAGGCTCACAATACAGAAGATCAAGAAATAGCCTTACGTATGCAAGAACATAAATATAAGATTGATCATTGTCCAGATGCTTTTGTTTATACAAATACACCTAATTCAGTTATAAAGCTTTATCGACAAAGATTGAGATGGATATATGGATTTATTAAAAATCTTATTGATTATCGTAGATTATTATTTAGAAAAAAACATGGTGCTGTAGCATTATTTACTTTACCTTCAGGTATTGTATCAATATTTGGAGTGATATTTTTGTCTCTTACCGTTGTTATAAATATCATTAAATTTATTTTTACAAAAGTAATACAAATACAAACAATCGGATTTTCTAGCCTTTTTCATTTAGGGTATAAATTTGAATGGTTTTTTATTAATACAAAAGCAGCATTGTTCTTGTCCATAATTTTGTATATACTTGTTATAATATCAGTACTGATTGGTAGAAAAATGTCAGAAGGAAAAGTAACTTTTTCTATATCAATATTATATTTTATTATTATTTATAGTGTAATAGCACCGTTTTGGATGCTCCGAGCGATATATAATGCCATGATATCAAAGGAGTCAAGTTGGACATTCGAACGACGTGTTGTTAAAAATTAATATGCACGAACATGAACCGAATGATTGGAAAAAATATGTAATTGTTCTATTTATAACGTCAACGATTTTTATATCAGGACTTTGGTTATCGAATTATCTTAGTAATAAAAAGATTGATCAACTAAAAAATATAGAAGATAAAATTTCTGTTGACCTTATGTCTTCGGAAACTCAATTTTCTTTATTACAAGAACTATCTTGTAAAGATGTATCTACTACAGTTCTTTCTTCTGAATTAAATTCTCTTGCCGACAAGATAACTTTCAGTGAAAACAATATGGGAAATGATGACTCAAATGTAGTTTCACTAAAAAAATATTATTCTTTGCTTGAAATAAAAGATTATTTATTAATGAAGAAAATAACAGAAAGATGTGGCCAGAAATCCATATTTATTCTTTATTTCTATAAGAATGATAAATGTGATGCTTGTACCAAACAAGGTTACGTTCTTACTTCTCTTCGTGAAAAGTATCCAAATTTAAGAGTGTATTCATTTGATTATAATCTTGATCTTTCTTCTATTAAAGCGATGACTTCAATATATAAAGTTTCAGATAATCTTCCAGCTATTGTTATAAATGGGAAAGTTTATAATGGTTTTAAAACGATTGAAGAAATAGAGAAGACTTTCCCAGAATTAGAAACAATAAAAAAACCTGAAGATACGGAAGTAAAGAAATCTATACCAGTCAAGAAAAAGCCAGTGATTACTACAGAATCAACAGTAGCACCTATTATTGAATCTATTAATAAAAATTAGAGGGTATAAAATAATATAAAGACAAAATTTATTTTATACTTTGGAGCCGCTTCTCAGAGTCGAACTGAGGACCTTCACTTTACAAAAGTGTTGCTCTACCAACTGAGCTAAAGCGGCATATTATATTTTGATACCTACCAAAACAGCTAAAACAACATATTGAACTTTGATACCTACCAAAACAACATATTTTCGTATTTACTAAATAGCAAATTAGCTTATTTATATAACTATATTAGCATATTATAGAAAATTATCAACTACTTCACTTTATTTATAAGCTTTTATTATTCTCTCAATTAAATTACTAGATGAGTAATTGTGATTTCTGGTATTAAATACTATCTTCAAATTGAGATCATCTCCTGTGAAATGTTTACCCTTATGATCGATACCTAAGAATCGTATATCAGGTTTTAGTTTTTTAAGTATTTTATATAAATCAGATTCTGTTTTGTAAATAATAACTTTATCTACATATTTACATCCTTCTAAACGTATTCTTCTTTCTTTTATAGATTCTACTGGTTTATGTTTTTCTTTACGGTCAATAGTAGGGTTAGTTTGTAAACCAACAATTAGGTAATCACATTGTGCCCTTATTTCTTTTAGCATTAATAAATGTCCCGCGTGCAATAAATCAAAAGCACTACAAGTAAATCCAATTTTTATTTTATTTTTATTTTTTTTCATTTACGAAAAATAATTTAGGCTTTTTCTTCGTGATCTTTTTTAATTTTCTCTTTTACTTTTCTAATCTTAATTTTAGATTCCATAACTGCTCTTTCTACAAAAGATATCTTTCTTGATTCGGTTTTTGGTTTTTTTTTGAATAATTTATGAATTTTGGGAAGTTTATTTTGTATTAAACGTTTTATTTTTGTTATAATTATAAACCAATTTTTGACAATAAAAATAACTATCCATTGGATAATATGTTTAAATGAAAATAATACAATCTTTTCTATTTCTTCAAAAGATAGTCCTTTTTTGTATGTTTGCATTGATTCAGTATTTATTAATAATCTTGATGTCCTTATCTCCCATGCACGAAATGTCAGCATTCCAAATGCTAGGATTATAGATATAAAGAAAATAATAATTATTATAATCATAATTTAACCAATAGATTCTTGGGTAAACGATATTAGATTAGCTCCTTTTTCTTTTAGTAAATTCCCGATAGTGATATCTCCATTTTTAATAAACATCTGATCCATAAGTGTTTGTTCTTTAAAGTATGTAGAAATTTTACCTTCAAGCATTTTCTTTTTTATTTCTTCTGGTTTGTCAGACTCTGCAACTTCTTTTTCAAATACTTCTATAACTTTAGCTTTATCATCCTCTGTGATATCTTCTGATTTTATAAAGGCAGGCTTCATAGCAGCTATATGCATAGCTACATCTTTAGCAAGTTCCTTGGAACCTCCCTTAAGAGAGACGATAACTGCACTCTTACTTCCGTGTACATAGCTTCCAAGTATTTCTCCTTCTATAACTTCTACTTTACCAAGCTCGATTTTCTCACCAACTTTCTGAACAATAGGGTTGATGATATCTAGAGACTTTGCAGTCATAGCATCTACTCCTTCATTTAATGCCATATTTGCAAGTTCATTGGCAAGAGTTATAAAGTCAGCATTCCTTGCTACGAAGTCAGTTTCAGAATGAAGAGTAAGAAGAAGAGTTTTACCCATTCCTTCTACTACTACGATGACACCATCGTGGGCAGTACGGTCTGCTTTTTTCATTGCGATACTACTTGATTTCTTTTTTAGGATTATAAGAGCTTTTTCCATATCTCCCTCTGCTTCTTCAAGTGCATTTTTGCATTGCATTACAGATACACCAGTACTATCTCTTAATTCTTTTACTAATTGAGCTGTTATTTGTATAGACATAATTTATTTTTATTTTTAATGAATTAATAAATATTTTAATTACTTTTTCTCACCCATACTTCCTTTATTATAAGCATTTTTGATTTGAGTTAAAAAGAAAGTAATACTTGAGATTGATGCGTCATTTGCAATAATAGGGAATTGTGAATGCTTCACATTACAGTCTGTATTCATAACTGAGATAACAGGGAGATTCATCTTATGAGCTTCTGTTACAGCTATATGCTCTTTCTTTGGATCAATTACGAACATTGCATCAGGAGTTTTAGTTATACCAGTTAACCCTTGGAAATTCTTTGTCATATCATCCATTTCTCTGTCGATAAGAAGTCTTTCTTTCTTAGTATATTTATCAAGGCCACCTTTTTCTTTCTGATCACGAAGATCTAGAAGCTTAGTTATACGTTTCTTGATTTCAGGGAAGTTTGTAAGAGTACCTCCAACCCAACGTTCAGAAACATAAGGCATATTTAAAGATAATGCAGTCTCTATGATTTGTTGGCGAGCTTCTGCTTTTGTACCTACGAAAAGAATAGTTTTACCAGCTTGAGCTAGTTCTTCTACTTTTGCAATTGCTTTTTCGAAAAGCTCTGCAGTCTTCTCTATGTTTATAATATCTACTCCGTTCTTTGTCGCAAAGATATAAGAACTAGTAGTAGGGTGACGACGACTCTTTGAGTACCCGTAATGAGTACCATTTGCAAACATTTCTTCTATAACACTATTTTGTGTATTCATATGTATTTCTATGTTTTCCGTTTTTTACGGATCTGCCTTTTTAGGGGACAGAAATTAATTATAATACTCTCCGTTTTTAAGCATTCCAGCTCGGCCGACTATATAAGTCTAAGCCTCATTTACAAGGGTTTTTAAATAAAAAACTCCTCACGGAAAGTAGTCATATAATACCAGAAAAGTCATTATTTTGCAAACAGCAATATAATATTATGTTTTTTGACTGGACTGTGTTTTTAGGGTAGTATAGGGGTATATGAAACAATCACAACTATTTACAAGGACAAAAAAGGACAGCCCTGCAGATGAAGTCTCCCTTAATGCTGAACTCCTTATAAGAGCAGGTTTTATCAATAAAGAGATGGCAGGAGTTTATTCTTATTTGCCATTAGGTCTTCGTGTTTTGAATAATATTGAGAACATTATCCGAGAGGAAATGAATAAGATTGGTGGTATAGAAATGAGGACTAGTGTCTTTCAAAGTAAAGAAGTTTGGGAAAAGTCAGATCGATGGAGCGATGATGTAGTAGATAACTGGTTTAAAACAAAATTAAAAAATGGTGGAGAGGTTGGCCTTTCTTTCACAAACGAAGAAGCACATGCGAATATACTAAAGTCATATGTATCTTCTTATAAAGATTTACCTATCTACACTTATGATTTCAAAAGTATTTTTAGAAATGAAATAAGAAGTAAGTCTGGTATTTTACGAGGAAGAGAGTTTTACTGGAAGGCACTTTATTCATTCTCAAGAAGTGAAGAAGAGCATAATGAATTCTATGAAAAAGCTAAAATCGCATATAAGAATATTTTCCAAAGAGCAGGTATAGGACACCTTACATATATTACTTTTGCTTCAGGTGGAACTTTTTCAAAATTCTCTCATGAATTTCAGACTATTACTGGAGCAGGTGAAGATATAATATATATAGATGAGAACAAAGGCATAGCAATAAACAAAGAAGTTTATACTGATGAAGTACTTGAGAGTCTAGGTATAAATAAAGAAGATTTAGTTGAGAATAAATCAATAGAGGTAGGGAACATATTCTCACTTGGCACTAAATTCTCTGCTCCTTTTGACTTGAAATACAAAGACGAAAATGGGGAAGAAAAGCTTGTAGTAATGGGTAGTTATGGAGTCGGTCTTGGTAGATTGATGGGTACAGTAGTAGAAGTCCTTTCTGATGATAAGGGTATAATATGGCCTGAGAGTATCGCACCATTCAAAGTACATTTACTTGTATTGGGCAATGATGAGAATATTAAGAATAGTGCCGATGAACTTTATAATAAACTAAATGAAAAAGGTATCGAAGTATTATTTGATGATCGTAGTGACGTAAGTGCAGGAGAGAAGTTTGCTGACTCTGATCTTATCGGTATACCTTATAGAGTTGTAGTATCAAAGCGTAGTTTAGCTGACGGAGGATTTGAGATTAAGAAAAGAACTGAAGCAAATGGAAAGATAATTTCTCTCGATGATTTAATTAGTTTTCTAGAAAATAAAAATTAAATATTTAATTGATTTTATATGTCTAAAAAATTTTATCAAATGTTTTCTAATTAAAATTGCTAGGCAAGACCTAGCAATTTTAGTTTTTGTAATTAAGCCACTCAAAGATTTCTTTCGTAAATAATTTTTTATTTGGAAAATATTTAGGAAAAGATTCTTTGTTTAAGATTCTATTTTGAATTCTTCCTGTTTCTAAATAATCAAGGTAACTACTATATTGATAATTATATAAATATTCTAATACTTCTTTTTTGTTTTTAATTCTAATTTCTTTCCAATTTTTTTGTATAAGCTTTATAGGATTTAGATGTATATATGAAAATAGGTATTTCAGGTAACGTTCGTTATTTATATGTTCAGATTTAAATTTGCCTTCAAATAGTCCTCCTGTATGTTTGTATTTTTTATTGTAATACATTACATACGCTGTAGTTAATTTCTTCATAAATTTACTAATACCACCATCTTCTATTTGTGTTATGAGAATATGAAAATGATTTGGCATAATACAAAAAGACCCTATTGATACTAACTGTTTACCTCTTTCAAAATCATAAGGACTTTGTGATTTTGTTAAAATGAAAACTTTAAAATTATTTTCTGAATTGCAAGCATAAACAAGACTCATGAATCGAAAATAATCTTCATTATCATGAAAGATTTTTTGTTTACTATTACCACGATTAAAGAGATGGTAATATTCATTATTAATTAAATTTACTTTTCGAATAGACATATATGTATTGTATACCAAAATAATTGCTAGGCAAGACCTAGTAATTATTTTGGTTTTTGACCTATGTGTGTTTTTAGGGTAGTATAATGATGTATGGATAAATTTGAGGAAAAAAAAATTACAAGTAGAGCCGTTGATTATAGCCAATGGTATCTTGATATTATTGAAGTAGCTGATTTGGCTGAGAATTCTCCAGTAAAGGGCTGTATGATTATTAAACCTTATGGATATGCATTATGGGAGAAGACTCAAAAAATTCTTGATGAAAAATTTAAGTTAACTGGAGTACAAAATGCATATTTTCCTATGCTTATTCCTGAAAAGCTATTAAATAAAGAAAAGGATCACGTGGAAGGTTTTGCTCCTGAAGTAGCAGTAGTTACTCATGCGGGGGGTAAGAAATTAGAAGAACCTTTAGTCCTTCGACCAACCTCTGAGACTATAATGTATGAAGTTTTTTCAAAATGGGTTCGTTCTCATCGTGATTTACCACTTTTGATTAATCAGTGGGCAAATGTTATAAGGTGGGAAATGAGAACACGATTATTTCTTCGTACTACAGAATTTCTATGGCAAGAAGGTCATACAGTACATGCGACAGAAGAAGATGCAGAAAAAAGAGCATTAATGATGCTAGATATCTATAAAGATTTTGCTGAAAATTATATGGCGATTCCTACTATTCCAGGTAAAAAATCTGAATCTGAAAAATTTGCTGGAGCAAAAGGTACATATACAATAGAAACTATGATGCAAGATGGAAAAGCATTACAATTTGCTACTTCTCATAATTTAGGACAGAATTTCGCAAAAGCATTTGATGTTACTTTTTTAGATGAATCAAATACTCGACAATATGGATGGCAAACTAGTTGGGGTTTATCTACTAGGACTATTGGTGGGCTTATTATGACTCATAGTGATGATAAAGGATTAGTTTTACCACCTAAAATTGCTTCAATACAAGTTGTTATTATTCCAATTATTCCAAAAGAATGGGATAAACAAATTGTAGAAGAAGAATCACAAAATATTTTTTCAAATTTAATTTCTTCTGGTATCAGTGTAAAGCTTGATAATAGGGATATACGTCCGGGAGAAAAATATTATGAATGGGAGAAAAAGGGAGTTCCATTAAGAATAGAGATTGGACCAAAGGATATAGCTTCAAATACTGTTATGGTTGTCCGTAGAGATACAGGTGAAAAGAAATCTGTCTCACTTCCAGAACTTAAAGATACAGTAGTAACAATTTTAGAATTAATACAGAAGAATTTATTCGAACAAGCAAAGAATCGCTTAGTGAATAATATAGTATTAGTAGATAACTGGGATGATTTTGTAAAAGTTATAGAAGAAGGTAAATTTGCAAAAGCTCACTGGTGTGGAGATGAAGATATAGAAGCTAAAATAAAAGAAGAAACAGGTGCAACTGTCCGTTGTATTCCTCTTGATGAAAAAGAAGAAAAAGGGGTATGCATTAAATCTGGTAAACCTTCTAAAATAAGAGTTATTTTTGCTAAATCATATTAAATTATATGTTTAAAAAATTTTACCAAATGTTTTCTAATGATATCGGTATAGATCTAGGGACTGCAAATACTCTAGTGTATTTGAAAGGGCACGGTATCGTTATAAATGAACCTTCAGTGGTTGTGGTAAATCAAAAGACGGGCCAGATCGTAGCAGTAGGTGCAGAAGCAAAGCAAATGTTAGGTAGGACTCCAGGACATGTAAGAGCTATCAGACCTATCGTTGATGGGGTTATATCTGATTTCGAAGTTACAGAAGAAATGCTTTCTTATCTTATAAGTAAAGCTGAGAAAATATCAAAAAAGTTTATCCGTCCTCGAGTCATCCTAGGAGTACCAACTGGTATTACAAATGTGGAGATAAGAGCAGTAGAAGATGCAGCTCGCTCAGCAGGAGCTCGAGAAGTATATATAGTAGAAGAACCGATGTCTGCAGCAATAGGAATTCGTCTGCCAGTTAAAGAGGCAGTAGGTTCTGTGATTGTAGATATAGGAGGAGGAACTACAGACGTAGCGGTCATATCACTTTCAGGAGTGGTACGTTCGAAGAATTTAAAAATAGCAGGTGATCTACTAAATATAAGTATTATAAATTATATGAAAGATGAATTTAAATTACTTATCGGAGAAAGGACTGCTGAGAATGTGAAAATTGCTATAGGTACTGTAGTAGAAGGAGATCCTATGGAAGCTGAAGTAAGAGGGAGAGACTTAGTAACTGGCCTTCCAAGACAAGTCATTATTACTGATTCTGATATTAGAGAAGCGATACTTCCTTCTGTATTAAGTTTGGTAGATGGAGTGAAAGAAGTACTTGAGACGACACCTCCAGAAATCTTATCTGATATAATGCATAGAGGTTTAGTCTTGTCAGGCGGAGGCGCCCTTATACGAGGGTTAGATATTTTATTACAAAAAGCTTTAAAGATTCCTATATATATTGCAGAAGATCCTTTGACTGCAGTAGCTCGTGGTACAGGAGTGATACTCGATGATTTTGATACTTATCAAGAAGTTTTATTAAACACAGATGATTCATCAGTTCCGAGATAAAAAAGAAATAGCTAAGAAAAAAAGATTAATTAAAAATATAATATTTTTAATAATTTTTCTATGCTTGGCTTCGTTTGGGGTATTTGCTTCAAGTGGGAGTTTATTAAATTATATAGGAAAACCAATATGGAAGGCAAAAAATATTGTCATTGAGAAAGTGGAAGATAGTGGTTATGTAGTTCGCACTAAATCATCAGTATATAAAGAGAATGAAAATTTAAAGAAAGAGAATACAGATATTAAAAACTCAATGATAAATTATCAGATATTGAAAGATGAGAATACTTTACTGAAAGAATCTTTTGATCGTATACCTATAGAAAAAGATTTTGTACTTTCAAGTATTTTAACGAAACCCAATTATTCACCATATGATACTATCATTATAGATATAGGTACTGACTCAAATATTTCAACTGGGGATAAAGTGTATGCGAATGATTTGACTCCAATAGGTGAAGTGAGTGAAGTATATGCAAAGACATCACTAGTGACTCTTTATACAAATCCAGGAGAAGTGACAGAAGCTATGATGGAAGGCTCAAATACAAGCGTAGATCTGATAGGTAGAGGAGGAGGTAATTTTGAGATGAGTATACCCGTCGATCTGACTTTTCTAAAGGATGGCTTCATTTATCTACCAGGACTTCAATCAGAAATTGTAGCTATTATAGAAGAAGTTATATCAAGTCCAAATGATCCAGTGAAAAAGTTACTATTAAGATCTCCGATAAATGTACAGAATCTAAAATGGGTATTCGTAAATCGTGAATAATAAATGAAAGCTATAAATTTTAAAATTGAAAAGAAATTACCTAATGCTTTAGGTAGGGCAGGAGTACTTACTACTCCGCACGGAGTTATAGAGACTCCTTCTTTTGTTGTTGTGGGTACTAAAGGTACAGTGAAATCGCTGACACCAGAACAGTTAAAAGAGCTAGGTACTCCTGTCGTATTAGCAAATACTTATCATTTGTATTTACAGCCTGGTGATGATCTTATAAGAGAGGCAGGTGGCTTACATAAATTTATGAATTGGGATGGTCCTATGATGACTGATTCTGGTGGCTTCCAAGTTTTTTCTTTGGGTGTAGCTTATGGGAAAGAATTATCTAAAGTTGTTTCTGTAACTGATCCAAGCTTGCTTATCACAGAGCGATCTGTGGTAGAAGATGGGGTGCCTCGCTTGGCGACCATAGGGAATGATGGAGTTTCTTTTCGTTCGCACATAGATGGATCGTTGCACTACATAACACCAGAGAAATCAATAGAGATACAGCACAACTTAGGTGCTGATATTATTTTTGCTTTTGATGAATGTACTTCTCCGACTGAGAATGATGTATATCAAGATGAAGCTTTGTCTCGCACTCATGCTTGGGCAAAAAGAAGTTTGATAGAACATAAAAAGAGGGAAGAAGAAAAAGAAGAGACTACTTCTGCAATTCTTTTTGAGAGGTCCTCGGATGAGGGAGGACAAGGTGCCAGACCATCTCAAAAAGAACAGCAGAATTCTTCTCGAAATACTTTACCTCAAGCACTTTTTGGTATTGTCCAAGGAGGACGATCGGAGGAATTAAGAAAGAAGTCAGCAAGAATTATAGGCGAAATGGATTTTGATGGTTTTGGTATTGGTGGTTCTTTTGCTAAAGAAGATATGTCGAAAGCTGTGAAATGGGTGAATGAAGAATTACCAGATGATAAGCCTAGGCACTTACTCGGTATAGGTGAGCCGGAGGATTTATTCTCAGGAGTAGAGAATGGAGTAGATTTATTTGATTGTGTAGGTCCTACTCGCATAGCTCGTAATGGAACTTTATTTACAAAGAATGGTAAGATAAATATAATGAATGCAAAGTTTATAAATGATTTTGGTTCTATTGATACTGATTGTAAATGTAATACTTGTCTAAACTACACCCGTTCATATTTGTCACATTTGTTCAGGGCGAAAGAAATGCTTGGTGCAACTTTGGCTTCAGTACATAATGTGTACTTCATTACGAATCTAGTCAGACAAATACGTCAATCAATTTTAGATGATAAATTTTCTGAATTTAAAGAAGAATTTTTGAAAAAATATGTCCAATAAAATATTCAAATTAAAAAGCATTTACAAACCAGATGGGGATCAGCCTAAGGCGATTTTAGAATTACTTGATGGTTTGAAAAAGGGCTTGAAAAAGCAGACTCTTTTGGGTGCGACAGGTACAGGTAAAACTTTCACAATAGCGAATGTTATAGAAGCTTGGAATAAGCCTACTTTAGTAATTGCTCATAATAAGACTTTAGCAGCTCAGCTTGCACAAGAGTTTCGAGAATTTTTCCCTGATGCGGCAGTTCACTATTTCGTATCTTATTATGATTACTATCAGCCTGAAGCATACATGCCAGTGACTGATACATATATAGAGAAAGATGCTCAGATAAATAAAGAGATAGATCGACTTCGCCATGCGACAACTCAGTCACTTTTGACTCGTCCAGATGTTATCATTGTGGCTTCTGTTTCTTGTATTTATGGTTTAGGAAGTCCTGAAGAATACGAAAAAGTAAATTTGAAACTTGAGATTGGTTCTAAAATAGGAAGGACTGATTTGATGAGAAAACTTCTTGGAATACATTTTGAAAGAACGAATGCTGACTTGAATCCTGGAACCTTTAGATCAATAGGTGACAGAGTTGAAGTTATGCCAATATCTGAAACATTTGTTTATCAGATAGAATTCAATAGTGGAGTTATATCTAAAATATTAAAAGTTGATCCAGTTTCTGCTCATGTTTTAAAAGAAGAGAAGAATATATTTTTCTTTCCGGCAAAGCACTTTATCACTGAGACAGATAAAGTAAAAATAGCGATAAAGAATATAAAGCAAGAATTAACACAACAATTAAAAATGTTTGAACGAGAAGGCAAACTTCTCGAAGCGGAAAGAATAAAAAGAAGGACAAACTACGACTTAGCTATGATTAAAGAAGTAGGTTATTGTAATGGTATTGAGAATTATTCAAGGCAACTTTCTGGTAAAAAAGAAGGCGAAGCTCCTGATACTTTGATGTCGTATTTTAAAGGAGATTTTCTTACTATTATCGATGAATCTCATGTGACACTTCCTCAACTTGGTGGAATGTTCGCTGGAGATGCTTCAAGAAAGAAGACACTTGTTGATTTTGGTTTTCGTTTACCATCAGCGAAAGATAATCGCCCTCTTAAGTATGACGAATTTGAAGAAAGAATTGGAGATGTTATTTATGTATCGGCTACTCCAAGTCAGTTTGAAAGAACCACAAGTGATAAGATAGTAGAACAAATTATTCGTCCTACTGGACTTATAGATCCAGAAATTTTAGTAAAGCCAGTGAGTGTTGGTGCATTTTCTCCCCTCCTTGCAGAGGAGGGGGTAGGGGGTGGTGATCTTGAATATAATCATCACCTCGCCCTAAAGGGCACTCCTCCTCAAAAAGGAGGAGAAAATACATATCCAGGACAGATAGAAGACTTTGTAAAAGAAGCAGATAGAGTAATAAAAAAAGGTTTCCGTGCTATAGCAACTACTTTGACGAAAAAGATGGCAGAAGATTTATCAATCTTTTTAAAAGAGAAAGGATACAAAGCAGAATATTTACATAGTGATATAAAAACAATAGAAAGAATTCAAATACTAACTCAGTTTAGGAAAGGGGATTTCGATATTCTTATCGGTGTGAATTTACTTCGTGAAGGATTAGATTTACCAGAACTTGCTTTAATAGGAATTTTAGATGCAGACAAGGAAGGCTTTCTTCGCTCAGAAACTTCACTCATACAGATTATCGGACGAGCAGCTAGAAATGTCGAAGGCAGGGTTGTGCTTTATGCTGATCATATGACTAAAGCTTTAGATAGTGCTATCGGAGAGACGACGAGAAGAAGAGATATACAGATAGCATATAATAAAAAACACAGTATAACTCCACAGACAATTATAAAAAAGATTAAAGATATAACAGAGGAGCTTGAGGACAAGCATAGTAAAGCTGTGAATGCTGAGATAGATCTTGATGTAGAATTATTCAAAAAAGCATTTAAGAAAGATAAAAGTAATAAAGGAAAAGGTGAGAGTGAATCAATAAAGAATTTACTTCTTTCAGATGAAGATAGGAATAAGTCAGTATATGATAAGATAATTAAAATTAAAGAAAAAGAGATGAATAAAGCAGTGAAAGAATTAGATTTTGAAACTGCCGCAATATTGAGAGATGAGATAGTGGTATTAAAAGAAAAGATGGAGAAAATTAATCTTTAATAATAATTAAACAAAAATTGAAAGACCTTCATGGCAATTGTCATGAAGGTCTCGATTGTGAGAGTTTGTGTCGAAACAGCAAAGAAACACACCAACTCTCTTTATTTTTTTAGAATCACACGAATATCTGCTTACTTAGTTTGTGAACGAGTTGTTTTTGTAAACAAACATTCTATGTGATTCTTTGTATTTTTTTATCAACTTAGCATACTTATTATTATTTGTCAAATTATACTTCTCATGTTAATATATAGATAGTTTAATACAGATATACCCCCTCTAGGAAAGAAAAGGGGAATGTTTAAATTTATGAAAGATAAAAATATAGACAAAATAATAATAAAAGGGGCGAGGACTCATAATCTGAAGAATATTTCTGTAGAAATGCCTCGCAATAAGATGATTGTGATTACTGGAATGTCAGGTTCTGGTAAGTCTTCTTTGGCTTTTGATACTATCTTTGCTGAAGGCCAGCGTCGCTATGTAGAGAGTTTGTCTGCTTATGCACGTCAATTCTTGAATCAAATGCCAAAGCCAGATGTAGATGAGATCACAGGTCTTTCTCCAGCTATTTCAATTGATCAGAAGTCTCGTTCGAATAATCCTCGTTCGACTGTTGCTACCATTACTGAGATATATGATTATCTTCGTGTTCTTTATGCTCGTATAGGGCA
Source organism: uncultured bacterium (assembly GCA_903862375.1). Classification (GTDB taxonomy): domain Bacteria; phylum Patescibacteriota; class Minisyncoccia; order Phycocordibacterales; family UBA9973; genus UBA8515. Next base: position 8,736 of record CAIOXR010000039.1, on the reverse strand, counting down.
CCCACATTGTCCTTTGTGTGGTACAGAGATTAAGAAATTATCAAACGATGAGATACTTCACTTTGCGATAGACAAGATAAAGAATTTTCAAAAAGATACAAAGAAAAAGAAAATCTTGGGTGTAGAGTGGAATGAAGCCCCAGTCTCTATTCTGGCTCCTGTTGTTCGTGGTAGAAAAGGTGAGTACTATCAACTTCTTTATGATTTACTGAATAAAGGTTTTGCAGAAGTAAGGCTTGATGGTGAGAAAAAGAAATTAAGAGAAAGAATAGATATTTCTAAAACAAAGAAGCATGATATAGAAGTCATTGTTGATAGCTTTGAAATTCATGAATTCAAAGATAATGAGAAAGATTCATACTCTCGTCTTGCTGAAAGCGTAGAGAGAGCTTTACTTGAAGCAGATGGCTTGGTAATTATCAAGATAGATGAAGATGAATACTTGATGTCTTCGAAGTTCTCCTGTGCAAATGATGGCTTTGCTTTCCCTGAGATTGAGCCAAGGCTCTTCTCATTTAATTCTCCTTATGGTGCATGTCCGACTTGTAATGGCTTAGGGACAAAGTATTTCGGTGGCTTGGATCCTTGTGATGATTGTAAGGGTCTCCGTCTTCGTACAGAAGCGCTGCATGTGTATCTAGGAACTGGTAAGAAAGCTACGAAGAAATTATCTTCTGAAAATCGTTTATCCCTACCGAATTCTGATATTAATCAGAATTCGGCGCGCGCCCACACCTACGATTTTGATAAGACAATTTCTTCTCCGCTTAACATCGTGGATGTAACGAAACTTTCTATTTCCGATGTTGCAGATTATTTTATTGAGTTAGAATTAACAGAACAAGAAAAAGAAATATCAAAAGTTGTTATTAAAGAGATAGAAGCTAGATTACAATTCTTACTAAATGTAGGTCTTGATTACTTGTCTTTAGATAGAAAAGCAAATACTTTGTCTGGAGGAGAAGCTCAGAGAATTCGTCTTGCTTCACAGTTAGGTTCTAGGCTTGTGGGGGCTTTATATGTACTCGATGAGCCGACTATTGGTTTACATCAGAGAGATAATGATAAGCTTATCAAAACTCTCGAGAATCTCCGTGATTTGGGGAATACAATTATCGTGGTAGAACATGATGAAGATACTATTTATGCATCGGACTATATTATAGATATTGGTCCCAAGGCAGGAGTTCACGGCGGGCAAGTTATTGTGGCTGATTATTTACAAGATTTACTAGATGCACTTACGAATATTTCTAAATCCAGAACTTTAGCATATTTGAGGAATGAAGCTCGTATTGAAATTCCAGAGAAGAGAAGAAGTAGTGATAAGGGTACTCTTAAAATAGTGGGAGGTAAAATTTTTAATATTGATAATTTGAATGCAGAAGTACCACTAGGGAAGCTTGTGACTATTACTGGAGTATCTGGTTCTGGTAAAAGTTCTTTTATGTATGAGATATTACATAAGAATCTACAAGCAAGATACGAAAGGAAATTCCGCACAGCAAAAGTATTTAATTGTGCATCATTTACTGGTACTGAGTATCTAGCTCGAGTAGTACTTATAGATCAGTCACCGATAGGTAGAACTCCAAGGTCTAATATTGCTACCTATACTGGAGCTTTCACTCACATAAGAGACTTATTTGCTTTAAGTGATGAAGCAAGATTAAAAGGGTGGAAAGCGAATAGATTCTCTTTTAATGTGAAAGGTGGTCGCTGTGAGGCCTGCGAAGGGAACGGAGAGGTAGCAGTAGAAATGCATTTCTTACCGACTGTCTATGTGACTTGTGATGTGTGTAATGGTAAAAGATTTGATAAAGAAACTTTAACTGTAAAATATAAAAAGAAAAATATTTATGATGTTTTACAAATGACGATAGAAGAAGCGATAGTTTTCTACGAAGACATACCAGCAATATATGACAGGATGAAAACTTTAATAGATGTCGGTCTTGGGTATGTGAAGCTTGGTCAGTCGGCTACTACACTTTCTGGTGGAGAAGCACAGCGTGTGAAAATTTCTTCAGAGCTTTATCGTCCTTATGAAGAGAAAACAATTTATCTTTTAGATGAGCCGACAGTTGGGCTTCACTATGATGATGTTGCAAAGCTTTTAGAAGTATTGAATAGACTTGTGAATAAAGGGAATAGTGTAGTTGTTATAGAACACAATATGGATATCATTAAATGCTCTGACTATATCATAGATATAGGCCCAGAAGGAGGTCTTGGAGGTGGGAAGATCGTTGCAAGAGGGACACCAGAAGAAGTTGCCAATAGTGTAGGTAGCCACACAGGGAAGTATCTAAAGAAAGTTCTACGAAGAAAATAATATTTATTTATGAAAAAAATAGATTTGAAAAAATTTAAAATGCCCGAAAAACCCGGAGTTTACTTTTTTCTTGCTAGTAAAAGTATTCTTTATATAGGGAAAGCTACATCGTTAAAAGATAGAGTAAGTAGCTATTTTTCTAAGGATTTGATTAAAACAAGGGGTCCTGCTGTCTTAGATATGACGGTAAAGGCAGATACCGTAGAGTGGCAGGAGACAGATAGTGTACTTGAAGCATTAATACTTGAAGCGAATTTAATAAAGAAATATAAACCTAAATATAATACAAAAGAGAAAGATAATAAGAGTTTTAATTATGTTTGTATAACTAAAATCTTGAGGCAAGGCCTCACGACTAAATTACCTAAGGTTTTGATTGTTCGGGGTAGGGGTTTGAATAAAAAGGAATATGATAAAGTTTATGGTCCTTATCCGAATGGTGGACAGTTGAAAGAGGCGATGAAGATTATACGTCGTATTTTTCCATTTATAGATAATGATTCTATGAAGAAGAATAATATAGAATTTTATAAACAATTAGGGTTGGTACCAGATGTAGTAAAAACTACGAAGAAAAATACTTTTAGAAAGGTCCTCGGACGAGGGGTGTGGGAACCGGTGCCAGACCATTTCCAAAAGCATTTTTCTTCTTCGTTTATAGAGTATAAGAAAAATATTAAAAACATTAAATTATTTTTTGAAGGCAAAAAGAAAAGCATAATAATAAATTTGAAAAAGGATATGGCTGCATTTTCAAAATCTAAGGATTTTGAAAATGCAGCCCACGTCCGTGACCAGATTTTTGCTATTAATCATATTAACGATATTTCTTTAATAAAGGGCGATACATTCGGAAGTCGGACTTCCGGGTATCGTATAGAAGCATATGACATAGCACATATGGGAGGGAAGAATATGGTAGGGGTTATGACTGTCATAGAGAATGGAGAAGTGAATAAGAATGAATATAGAAAGTTCATAATTAAGACTCTAGATAATGCGAATGATACAGGTGCTCTCGAAGAAGTTCTTTCTCGTAGATTACGACACACAGAGTGGGGATTACCGAGTCTTATTGTTGTAGACGGCAGTACCGCTCAAGTAGAAGTAGTTAAAAGGGTGCTTTCTCGTTATCAGTTTAGTATATCAGTAGTAGGCGTAGTGAAAGATGAACGTCATAAACCCAAAGCTATAATAGGTGACGAGAGTATAATAAAAATGTATAAGAGAGATATTCTTCTTTCGAATAATGAATCACATAGATTTGCTATTACATTTCATAAATTAAAAAGGAATAAAAATTTTCTTAATAGATAGTATGTATTTTCTATGCGATTCTGTAATAGTCTCTGAAAAGGGGACGGCGGAAGACGTCGGTCTGAGCATTTAGCAAATTTTCAGCAGAAAATTATGCGGATCCTTTGAAGAGAGCTATTACAGAAAAGCATAAGAAGTAATTATTATTTATTTCATTTATTATTTTTTTCTTGATATACTTCTGTATATGATAAAAGTTGGAGTAATTCGCGGGGGAGTAGGCTCTCAATATGAAGTATCTCTTAAGACTGGGAGTAACATTCTTTCTCATTTGAGAGGTGACAAGCTAAATTCAAAATATAAAGCGATAGATATACTTATAGATAAGGAAGGTATCTGGCATATAAATGGTAAGCCTGTGACTATACTTGATGTTTTTAACTCTATAGATGTGATTTTCAATGCTTTACATGGTGACTTTGGTGAAGATGGCAAAGTCGCACAGGTGTTTGATCAATGGAAGATTCCATATACAGGTTCGACAGCTTTTGCTTCTGCTTTAAGTTATAATAAATTCTTAGCAAAAAAACAGTTTGAATTATTAAATATTAAAACTCCAGAATATTTAATTGCACCTAGGTATAAAAGTGAAAGTGGTCCGCAAGAACATTATGCTAAAGAAGTAGCCAAGCAAGTTCACACTAAGATTCCTTCTCCGTGGATTATAAAGCCACTTTCTGGTGGTTCGTCTCTTGATGTTGTAGTATGTAAAACTTATCTTGAGCTTATAAACTTTTTTCAAAGTGGATTATATTTAGATAAGGACATACTGATAGAAGAGTACATAGAAGGCAAAGAAGCAGTTGTTTGCGTAGTGGATAATTTCCGTGATAAGGATATATATGTCCTGCCTTCTGTTGAGGTACGATTACCTAAAGATAGAAAATTCTATGATTATAATTTAAAACATTTAGATATACTTGAGGAAGTTTGTCCTGGAAATTTTAAAAGGGAAGAGAAAGAAGAGCTTGAGAAACTTGCAAGTCAAATACATAAAGAATTTAATTTATCACACTATTCTAAAAGTGATTTTATAATCCATCCAAAGAAGGGTATATACGTACTTGAAGTTAATACGCTTCCAAGCTTGACTAGCACATCACAGATTCCTAAAATGCTGACTGCTGTAGGTTCTGACACTGCTACATTTATAGATCATATTTTAAAACTTGCTTTGAATAAATAAAATATAAATAAAAGAAACTGCAAGATAAATCTTGCAGTTTCTTTTATTTATATAATATTTTTTTATATTTCTTTTTTACGAAAAATATCTATAAAGAAGAATACATACTTTGTACCACTACTTGAAAGATTAAATAGTATTGCAAGAGTAAATAAAACAAGAGCAAGATTAATACTTACGAAAGATAAAATGATTGCAAGCACTGCAGAGAAGACAGGGAAGAGGATATGCATAAGAGCATGTTCATTTTCAGTTTTAGTGAAAGGAGTATTCTCTATCTCTTGAGATTTGATAGCATAATTTCTCATCGCAAAAAGTGATATACCTATAAGAATAATATTTGTAGCAAAGAATATTGTTGCAGTTAAAGAGTATATATATTTACCAAGTAAGTGAGAAGAAAAAGGTACAAGTCCTACAAGAAAGAAAAATATTCCATTTAGATTTGCAAAATTTTTATCAATATTTTTTACAAGTACAGAGTCAATAAAATGATGGCTTCTCCAGTAAGTAAAGATTAATGAAAAGCTTAATAAATAACTTAAAAACAAAGGGTACATATTTACAAGAGAGTTAATAATTGTAGTTTCATTTACTATTCCATTTAATTCTGGAACTCGTATCTCAAAAACCAAAATAGTCATAACTATTGCAAAAATACTATCTGCTAGTTGATCTAGTCTAAATTGTTTCATATTATGATTATATCATAAAGTATATTAAATATAAAACTTTGTTTTGTCTTTTTAGGTACGTTGTTTGTAGTTATACTATAGGACAAAATAAAAGTTTTTTCATTAATTTAATAAAATGATTATTTAAAAATTTCTTCCCTTATATTTTTTAATCCTTTTTTACTTTTAGTAGAGAATGGTATTATGGGATATTTACTTCCTACCATTTTTTTAAGTTCTGATATCTTTTTATGATATAGAGATTGTGTAAGTTTATCTATTTTATTTGCTATTATTATAAAATTTTTATCATATTTTATAAGTTCGTTAAACATAAGTATATCTTTCTCTGTCATACCTACAGTTGCATCTATTATCATGATAATTTTTTTCTGGTTGTGAATAGAGTTAAAGAGATATGAGTCGATAAGTTCTCCAATTTTCTCCCTACCAAGACCTGAAGATCTAGCAAATCCATAACCAGGGAGGTCTACTAGATAAAAAGAATTATTTATTAGAAAAATATTTATTTCTTGAGTGCTACCCGGGAATGAACTTGTGCGAGATATCTTACTTTCTGTGAGTACATTTATAAGGCTTGATTTACCAACATTTGAGCGACCCACAAAGGCTATCTGAGGTATACCATCTGCTAGTATCTCATCGTCTCCGACTAATCCTTTCATAAATTTTGTAGATGTTATTTTCATATATGTATATTAGCAGATAAATTGCTTTCTAGCGAAGATTTATATTAATATGGTATTATATGAGTATGATACTAATTGATGTTAGAACTAAGGGTGAATACGCGGAAGGTCACATAGATAAAGCTATGAATCACGATATTATGAGTATGATGTCGGGAGTTTTTCCAAATATAGATAAAGAAGAAGAAGTTTGTCTGTATTGTGAGTCAGGTAATAGGTCAATGATGGCAAAAAGTTTTATGGAAAATGCAGGTTTTAAAAAAGTGAAAGATTTAGGGAGTATTAATAACCTGAGATAAATAATTTTTATTTTTTTTTATGAAAGAAAATTTTAGTGAATTAATCAAAAAAGTTATCAAATTTCGTGATGAAAGGAATTGGAAACAGTTTCATAATTCTAAGGATGTTGCTATTTCGATGGTTCTTGAAGCAGGAGAAGTTCTTGAGCATTTTCAGTGGAAAACTGAAGCTGAAATTAAAATTTATTTAGAAACACACAAAGAACATATTGGAGATGAAATAGCTGATGTTTTAAAGTATTTAGTTATATTAAGTTATGATCTTGATATTGATGTTATACAAGCAGTAAAAAGGAAAATGAAAAAAGATGCAGAAAAGTATCCTGTCTCAAAATCAAAGGATAATCATAAAAAATATAATGAATTATAATATCTAATATATTCGATTAGAATTTACTTTTATTGTAAAACATAAATATTAATTGGATTAGATATTAATATATTTCTTGTTGATAACACTTCTCACAATATATAATCTCTTCTCTGTCAGGAGAATATGAAGTCTCAAAGGTATTAGTACAACCTTCTTTCATACAGGATCTATGCCAGAGTTTAATTGGATTTCTGTTCTTGAATCGTTTACTGTATCTACAGTTAGGACAATATCTTGGAATAGGTATATTTTCATTTTTATAAAATGAGAACTCAGCTGGGATTATTTTATATGCACCAGTACAGTTTGGATTTTTTTCATCTTCGCTTGCATTTAAGCATTGGATAACTTTATCTAAAATGTCTTCTTTGGTATCAGTAATGTTATCAAGTAAATCTTCTGCTTTTATATTTACAGAATAATTTCGTTGTATATTATCACTCCATATATAACCATTATTTGTTGTTTCATTTTTTGTAAGTGGGAATATATCTTGTGCCGTTGTATTATTGTACGGGAAAATTGAAATTTCAATTGGAAAATATTCTCCATATTTATATATATTACCTTTTTTGTCCACATATGGCATTTCGTCCATGTGTTTTACTATTTTATTTCGTATTTGATAATATTCTTCTTTTGTATACTGTTTATTAAAAATACAGTATTGTTTATTGCGAAGACCCAAGCATCCAAAAATATTCTGACAATTTGCACAATGTCCAGAATACTCAACATTCATACTATTTTTACCAACGAAAAATGAAAATTTCAAATCACTTACATTATTTCCACATGTTTGTGATTCATAAATATTCTCAGCATTGGCACCCCAATCAGAATAATCGAAACATCCTTTAGAAGAATTCATTACTAAATTAAAACAGTACTTACAGTCCTCGGCTCCAGTAGTAACAAATGAATTAAAAGAGTTTTTAGAATTATATACATAATCACCAGAAACATTATTATTTTTTAATCCATGATAGAATTTTTTAGGAAATTTAATTTGATGAATTTCAGATTCATATTTATTTTTTAATACTCTTGAAAATGATCCATATTCTAATTCTTTTATTTTTAATAAGTAATCTTCTTTTTTGTATTGTTTATTAAAAATATAGTAGCTTTTATTGTTTAAATTAGAACATCCAAAACAGTAAGAACAACCAGAAAGGTTTCTAGAATAATATATATTAAGAGAATCTCTACAGTCTATACAATTATTTGCTCTTGAACATCTTTGACAGTTTAGGGAATTAAAACAAAAATTACTATTTGTAACCATCATACAATCTATACAATCAAAGGAATCAATAATTTCGGAACCATAATGGCAATTTGTACAATTCTCAGAACCATATAATAAGTAGCAATCTTTTAAATGACCTGACATATTTGTATACTCACTATTAATTAAGGTATTACTACTTCCAGCTAAAGATCTATTGGGTACTTCTCGTAATAGTTTTTTATATTGTTCAAAAAATGGAATAGAAAAATCATAATTTTTACCATACTCCATCACATTCCAGTTTTCTGAAACCCAACAAGAAATACAATATACTTTTAATTCACCATTTGGAATAACTGAAATGATATTTTTATTACATAAATCACAAATTGCCCTATGAAGACCTCTTTCATTTCTAAATGTTAATCTGCGTTGTAATCTACACTCCGGACAAAAAGTTGGAGCCGGTACCTTAATCTTCTCATAAAATAGAAAATCCTCAGATTTAATCGTAAAGTCCTTTTTACAGTTTTGACAGATTTTAGTTTCTGTATTCATAGGTACATTGTAGCAAAAATTTGAGATTTGGTTAATTGTAGGTTTATATT